>CAZQKI010000055.1:0-23622 GCA_964592855.1 uncultured Lentisphaerales bacterium | reverse complement strand
GACCCGGATGACGCGTACGGCGACGCTTACGGATTACGAGGAAGAACCGTCTTGTCGTCGACCGTAAGCGTCGCCGTAAGCGTCCACCGAAAAGTGACGATTAATAGCGCCCTTCAGGCTTCCATGCGGTGCGGTCCGAAGTAGGACGGTGCTCCCGCGCCGTCCGGTAACTTCACATTTGCCGGGACGGCCCGGAGGACCGTCCTACGTCGAGAGTTCCCCCGATTCCTCGTTCCCTGCAGGCGACCGTCCACCGTCGGATGCGTCTGCGCGGTCCGATACGTCCCGCGCTACTTTTGCGGACGCATCGATCCGGGCGCGAACGGAGCGGGACGTATCGGACCGCTCAAAGTCAATCGAGCGCATAATGAACGTGAATGACAAGACTTTGGCGATAGACGCGAACAAACCGTGTGTGGTGTCTCAGACCAGTCGCGCCGCCCGTGGCTGAAGGCCGCCAGTTGGATCAAAGCAGGAGAACAATCTTTGGTCAATCTTTGTCGCGCGCTTTGTCTTGTTTCTATTGACATCCAGGGCGTCAAAAGCGATAATGAAGACGTTGAAGGAAGACATGCACGGCGGACTGATGGGCTCGGCAACCCAAAGCGTAGGAATAAAGGCAACGCCCCCCTACGAAGCAAAGTCCGCGGCAGGTCTCGCCGGTTCGTCTGGTCGGGGTTGAGTTGACCGGTTGATGACAGACGGACCGGCGTCTTTTTTCCGCCACCTGCCGTTCCCGATGCAAGGAAATCGATAAAATGTTCAAGCCCAACTATTCATTTGAGAAGCGTCAGAAGGAACTCCTCAAGTTGCGGAAGAAGGAAGAGAAGCGGTTGCGGAAAACGGGCGACACCGCCGACTTGGGGACACCGGAATCCGCCCCTGAACCTGCTCCCGCGACTCCTGTTGATCCTTCGAAATAGACTCGTCTGCCGTTCCGAACCGCAGAATGCTAACGAGAAGACTTCAGCCTTCGTCCACCGTTGTCGTCACCGTAGTCGTCCACCGACCCGTACCACCTGATCCGTTATGTCCTCCGCATCCCCTTCCGCGGGTGGCGGGGTTGAATGCGCGCGCAGGCACGTGAACTCGTAACGCGTTCGTGATTCCATCGGCAATTCCATGCTCGACGCCTCGCACCGCAGTGGCGAATCGATTTTCCATTCCGAGTAATGGGTCAGTTTCTGGGGTTGAGCGAGATTGAGCGCATGGATGCGTTTGCGCGTGCCGACGGCTTGCGGGGTGGCGGTTTTCGCGTGTGGCCTATGTTTCGGGGTCGCGGCGCGCGTCCGCGTCAGCCTGGCACGGGACGGCGAGCCTCGCCGAAAAGGTGGCTGGCGACATCCAACTTCGGATTCTCGACGAAGGCGTCGAGCATGGCGGTGAAGGTGGCGAGGGCGTCGTCGCCACGCTTGGCGAGGGTGTTGAGGACGCTCATCAGGATCTCGCGGGTTTCCCGGCCCTTTTCCGACTGGGAACCGAAGCTGGTCTTGCGCGCGATGACCAGGGGGCGCAGTTCGCGCTCGGCGCGGTTGTTCTCGGCGGGGACCGCCCGGTCGTGCGCCCAGTGGAAGAGCCGGTGCTCCTGCTTTCGGAAGATGCTTTGGACGTGCTGCACGGCGGGGTGGCGGGCCGGCCGGGCGGCGTACCCGCGAATGGATGATTCGATGGCGGCGGCGGCGGCGAGGAAGTCCTCGTCGCCGAGGGGTTTTGTGCGCAGCCCCATCGCCTTCGAGAGCATCGGGACGAACACGTCGGCGAACGCCTTGCACTCGGCGCTGTCCGGATTTTCCGCGACGATATCCTCCGTATCGCGCTTCAGGTGCGCGTAGCAGTATTGGATGTTTCCGCCGAAGCGGTTGTAGCCGCCGTAACGGTCCACCACGAGCGTCTCCTCGCCCGCGCGGCCAGCCCCGAGAACCTCCAAGGCGACGTCGCCGGATCGCGTGCCGCGGCAGCGGAAGATGCTGGTGTCGGGTGTGAAGAAGCCCCAGGCGTAGCCGTTGGCCCCGTCGCAACGCCAGCCCGTCTCGTCGGCGTGCTTGACCGGGGCCGCGCGGTACTGTTCCACGAGCCGATCCGAGGCTGGACGGCAGATGTCCGCGAGCGTCCGCATGCGTCCGAACAGCGTGCCACCGGAGACGCCGAACTGGCGTGCAACGTGCCCCATCGTCAACCCATCGCCGTCGTGCCACTTGGCGGCCTGCGCCAGCAACCGGTTGGAAAGGGCCGAACGGGGAAGCACGCCGGGCAGTCGGCTGCGGTGTGTCTTGCCGCACGCCGGGCAGCGTCCCTCGCCGACGAGCACCAGCCGCGTCCTGCGACGCACGGGCTCGCAGTCGTACACCGTGCGTTCGCGCGCCCCCCAGTCCTCCAGCACGCAGCCGCAGTCCGGACAGGCCGCCGGCGCGGGCAGCGCTTCAACCGTGTCGGCGGTCCCCTCGGAAGCCGAGACTCGCCCGTGGCCCTCGTGGCCCGGCCGCGCGCCCCCGCGTTTTGCCCGTGCCTCATCCGTCGAGGCCGCCTTGACCAGCCGCTTCGACGAGGGTGTGGAAGCCCCGAACGGCTCTTCCTTCGCGGTGCGCTCCTGGTGCCGGAGTTTGTCCTTGAGCCGCTTGATCTCCACCGTCAGTCGGTCGATGGCTTGCAGCTTCTCCAAACATCCCTTGCAGTAGGATGGGTCGGAAGCGGCCCGGTGCCCGCCCCTCATCAAGGCCCTCCGCGGCTTCTCAGCACCGCCTCGCGACCCAGCCGCACCAGCGCAGCCTCAAGCTTGCGCCCATGCTCGATCGCTTGGCGAAGCACGGGGACGAAGTCCGGGCGCACATGCATGCACCGCAGTTTACCGGCTTCGCGGTACGTGAAGATGGCGGCTGGATGTCCGCGACCCGCTGCGCACGCCTTGCAACCCCGACGCGTGCAAGGTTTCCGAACCTCGGAGAGCGACCCCTTGGCCAGTGGCCAGAATCCGGCGACTTCCTCCAGGAAGGCCTGCTGAGGTCCAGGTGCTTGCGAAGCTGATTTGCGTGCCATGCGTGTATGTATGACATAATACATACGATCATGCAAGCACAAAATACAGAGATGAAAAATATGGAAACAACCCACGGTTGCCGGACGATAGCTCCCCGTGCGCAACGACTCAGGTGCCAACGCAGCAACGCCGGGAAACGGTCGACGCTTACGGCGACGCGTACGGTGGACGCGTGAAACTGCCTTTTCTCGTCGTCCGTAAGCGTCGCCGTAAGCGTCAACCGACCCGTCCATGAGGCGTTACCCCAATGCACTCAAATCGCACTACCCCAGAAACTGACCGATTACCCATTCCGATTTCTTTTCCATTGACGTAGCCGGCTAATTTTGGCAACGTAATGACTTGATTCTGGAGTTCGATTTGGGGGCGGATCGGAAGGACCCCGCGGCCATGCGCCACGGCGTCAAAAAGCGGGGAATTGTCATGAAGTCACGGCACGGTTGGTTTCGGCTCGGATTGCTCATCGCGGCGCTCAGTTGGTTCACCGGCATTCAGCCGGCAGCGGCGCAATACACGTACACGACCTCCGGCGGCGCGATCACCATCACGGGCTACACCGGTCCCGGCGGCGACGTGACGATTCCGGACATGATCGCCGGCTTGCCGGTCACCAGCATCGGGTTCGATGCATACTCTTCCGGCTGGATCGGCGTGACCAGCATCACGATCCCCGACACCGTCACCAGCATCGAGGACTATGCACTCGCTTCCTGCACCAGCCTGACCAGCGTCATGATCGGCAACGGGGTCGCCAGCATCGGGGACTTTGCATTTCTCGGCTGCTCCAGCCTGACGGCAATCACAGTGGATGCACAGAATTCAGTCTATAGCGGCGTGGATGGGATCTTGTTCGACAAGAACCAAACCACGATCATTCAATACCCGGAGGGCAAGACTGGAAGCTACACGATCCCCAACACGGTCACCCGCATCGGAAATGGTGCATTCAATAACTGTGCCAATCTAACCGGCGTCACGATCCCCGACACCGTCACCAGCATCGGGGACTGGGCGTTCTCGTTCTGCATGAACCTGGCCAGCGTCACGATCCCCGACACCGTCACCAGCATCGGGGTCGCTACGTTCAGTGCCTGCGCCAGCCTGACCACCGTCGTAATCGGCAATGGCATCACCAGCATCGGGCAAAGTACGTTCTTGTACTGCGGCAGCCTGACTGACGTCATGATCGGCAACAGCGTCACCAGTATCGGGGACGAAGCATTTCGGAGTTGCACCCGCCTGATGAGTATCACGATCCCCGACTCCGTCACCAATATCGGAAGTTATGCATTCTACCTGAGCGGTGATCTGACAGGCGTCTATTTCCAGGGGAATGCCCCCGCCCTCGGTTCACATGTGTTCGATGGCGACGACCTTGCGACCGTTTATTATCTGGAGGGAACCACGGGCTGGGGGCTGACATATGGCGGACGTCCGACCGCCCTCTGGACCGTGATCGTGGGCGTAGCGGCGAACCCGGCGCAAGGCGGCACGGTGACAGGCGGCGGGACGTATCCGGTTGGCACAAACGTGCAACTTTCGGCGACCGCCGCAGCCGGCTGGCTGTTCACCGGGTGGAACGATGGTGCGACGAGCAATCCGTATGACATCACCGTGCCGACGACGAACATCGCCTACACGGCCAACTTCCAATTGCCATTCACGTTCACGACCAGTAGCGGAACGATCACCATCACGGGGTACACCGGTCCCGGCGGCGATGCGACCATCCCCGACACGATCAACGGTCTGCCGGTCGTTGCCATCGGCGATCAGGCATTCCGTGCATGCGTTTCCCTGACCGGCATCGCGATCCCCGACAGCGTCACCAGCATCGGACGCTATCCGTTTTCTCAATGCACCAGGCTGACGGCCATCACGGTGGATGAACAGAATCCCAACTATGCCAGCGCGGACGGCGTCTTGTTCAACAAGAACCTGAGCACGCTTGTAGTGTGTCCAGGGGGAAAAGCCGGTAACTACAATATCCCCGCCGGCGTCACCAGCATCGGCGAATACGCATTTCATTACTGCACCAGCTTGACGAGCGTCACGGTCCCCGACGGCGTCATCAGCTTCGGGAGGAATGTGTTCATGGAATGCACCCGCCTGACCGAGGTCACGCTTCCCGCCAGTGCCACCACCCTCGGATTCCAGATGTTTCTTTACTGTCCAGGACTGATGACCATCACGGTGGATGAGCAGAACCCCTCCTATGCCAGCTTGGATGGTGTGTTGTTCAACAAGAGCCTGACCAAGATCAACCAATATCCGGCGGGTAGGTCCGGAAACTTCACGATTCCCGAGAGCGTCACCAGCATCGGGGGCTGGGCGTTCCATGGCTGCACCCGCCTGACGGGCGTCACGATCCCCAACAGCGTCACCAGCATCTGGGACAATGCGTTCGGCTACTGTTCGAGTTTGAGCGAAGTGGCGGTCCCCGCCAGCGTCACCAGTGTCGCGAACTTTGCGTTTTCCTACTGCACCGGTTTGACGGGCGTCTATTTCTACGGCAACGCCCCCGCTGTCGGCGCGAATGTGTTCTATGGTGATAACCTCGCGACCGTGTACTACCTGGCGGGAACCACGGGCTGGGGCCCGACGTATGGTGGCCGTCCCACCGCCCTCTGGCAGTTGCCCGTGACTGTGAGCGTCACGGCCAGCCCGGCGCAAGGCGGCACGGCGACGGGGAGCGGGACGTATCCCGTGGGCACGAGCGTGCAACTGGCGGCGACGGCCGCCAACGACTGGATGTTCGCGGAATGGTCGGACGGCTCGACAGCCAACCCGCGGACCGTGGTCGCGGCGTCCAACCTGACGCTGACGGCGACATTTGTCCCATCCGGACCGTCGTGGACCAAGGCGGACTTCGCCGTCGAGACGATCCAGCTCGCGCCGACGACGCTGGCGACCGGCGCCGCATTCGGCGCGACGGTCACGGTACGGAACCGGGGCGACAAGGGAGGCGACGCGGGCCTGCTGCGGGTCTGGGTCAGCCGCGCGTCCTGGGTGGTGCCGGGCGAGGCTGGCAGCGCCGAGGTCGCGGCTGGCTGGCTGGCCCCGGGCGGGAGCCGGACGCTGACGTTCGCTGGGCTCACGGCACCGGCGACGGCGGGGACGCACCAGTTCCGCGCCTGTGTGGACGCCGATAACATCACCCCCGAGTACAGTTGGGGCGATAACCAGTTGCCCGCAACCTATACGACGGTGGGCTCCAGCACACCAATCGAACCGGAACCGCCGTCCCCCATCCACTACGTGGCGGTCGGGAACGCCGGGGCGCAGTCCCCGTACACGAGCTGGACCACGGCGGCGACGTGCATCCAGGACGCCGTGGGCGTCGCGACGGACGGCGACACCGTGCTGGTCACGAACGGCGTCTACCTGCTGAGCACGGAGGTTGAACTGGCGCAGTCGATCACGGTCCGGAGTGTCAATGGCGCGGACGCGACCGTGGTGGATGGCCAGAATGCCGTGGGCTGCTTCTACATCACCACCAACGCCGTGGTGGACGGCTTCACAGTACGGAACGGTGCCGGACATTTCTTTGGCCCGGACAACGTTCGCGGTGGCGGCGTGTTCTGCCGCCGGGGAGGCGAGGTGCGGAATTGCACGATCGAAGCAAACATCGCCACGACTGGCGGCGGCGTGTTGTGCTCGGAGGGCAGCGCCGTGCGAAACTGCCTGATCCGGAACAACATCGCCCATGAAGAGAGTGGCGGCGTGCATTGCGACGGCGGTGAGGTGCTGGACTGCATTGTCCAAGGCAACTCGGCACACAAGACGGGTGGCTTAGGGTGCCTAAATGGCGGGTTGGTGCGGAACTGCCTGATCCGTGAAAACGCCGGTGCGTATGGCGGCGTATTGGTTAATTTTGGCGGTCGGGTGGAGAACTGTACGGTCGTGGGCAACATCGCTTTCGGGCAGGGCGGCGGCGGCGTGAGCGTGGGGCGATCCTCCACCGTGCTGAACACCATTATCTATTATAACTCATTCGCGGCAGGTGCGGGCGAGCCCAACCTGTGGGTATACAACGACGACCCCGCACCGATCTCCAACTGCTGCCTGCCGACGGCCATCGGCGGCACGGGCAACATCACCACGGCACCGCAGTTCATGGATCCTGCCACCGGCAACTACCGCGTCAAATCCGGCTCGCCGTGCATCAACGCCGGCGCGAACCAAGCCTGGATGGCTGGCGCCACCGATCTTGACGGCGACCCGCGCATCGCGAACGGTATCGCGGACATCGGGGCGTACGAGCGTCGGGAGTACACCTTCGCCACGCTGGCCGGCTCGGCGATGAGTTTCGGCAGTGCGGATGGCGTGAGGAGCGCAGCGCGATTCTACGCGCCGCTCGGCGTGACGATGGGTGGCGCGGGCTATATCTATGTGGGGGATACGATCAACCACACTATTCGGAAAGTCAGTTTCAGCGGCGTGGCGACGACACTGGCCGGGCTGGCGGGCGTTGCCGGCAGTGCGGACGGCACCGGCAACGCTGCACGGTTCAACCAGCCGCGCGGCATGGCGGTGGATGGCGCCGGCTACGTTTACGTGGCGGACATGCTGAACCACACCATCCGGAAAATCAGTCCCGCCGGCGAGGTGACGACGCTGGCCGGACTGGCGGGCGCCGCCGGCAGCGCGGATGGCACCGGGAGTGCCGCACGGTTCAACTGGCCGAGTAGCGTGGCGATTGATGGCGCGGGTTATACCTACGTGACGGAATTCAACAACCACACGATCCGGAAGATCAGCCCCGCCGGCGAGGTGACGACGCTGGCCGGGTTGGCGGGCGTTGCCGGCAGCGCGGACGGCACCGGCAGTGCCGCACGGTTCTACCACCCGCACGGCGTCGCGGCGGATGGCGCAGGCTACCTTTATGTGGCCGATGACTACAATCACACGATACGGAAGATCAGTCCTTCCGGCGAGGTGACGACACTGGCCGGGCTGGCGGGCGTTGCCGGCAGCGCAGACGGCAGCGGCAGTGCCGCACGGTTCAACATGACGTTAGGTCTGGGAGTGGATAGAACGGGACATGTCTATGTGGGGGAAAACGGCCACACAATTCGAAAAATCAGTCCTGCAGGAATGGTGACAACGATTGGCGGCCTGGCCTCGAATCCGGGCGGCACAGATGGAACAGGAATCGCCGCACGATTCCGTGCACCTGCGGCCATCGCGGTGGATGGGGACGGCAACCTCTATATCGCCGATACCTGGAACCACACGATCCGCACAACCGCGCCGATCGGGCCGATCACGCCGGTCGTCTACGCGATCACCGTCACCGCCGGGGCCAACGGAACCATTACGCCTGCCGGTGTCGTCGCCGTGACGGAGGGCGCGGATCAGGCGTTTCAGATTCTCCCCAATCCCGGCTATGCCGTGAGCGATGTGCGGGTCGACGGCGTCTCGGCGGGTGCCCTCGCAACGGTGAATTTCCCCGCCGTCGGCGCGAACCACACGCTCGACGCCACGTTCGCGCCGGCGTCCTGGACCAAGGCCGACTTCGCCGTCGAGACGATCCTCCTCGTGCCGACAACGCTGGCGCCCGGCGCAATGTTTAGCGCGACGGTCACGGTACAGAACCGGGGCGGCATCGCAGGCGACGCGGGCTTGCTGCGGGTCTGGATCAGCCGCGCCTCTCTGGTCATACCGGGCGAAGCGGGGAGCGCCGAGGTCGCGGTGGGCGGACTGGCCCCGGGCGAGAGCCGGACGCTGACGTTCGCAAATCTCACTGCGCCCGCGACGGCGGGGACGTACCAGTTCCGCGCCTGCGTGGACGCCGACAACGTCACCGCCGAGTACAGTTGGGGCGACAACCAGTTGCCCGCGACCTACACCGTGCGTTCCAGTGTACCCGTCGAACCGGAACCACATTCGCCCATCCACTACGTGGCGGTCGGGAACACCGGAGCGCAGGCCCCGTACACCAACTGGACCACGGCGGCAACGTGCATCCAGGACGCCGTGTCCGTCGCGGCGAACGGAGACACCGTCCTGGTCACGAACGGCCTCTATCTGCTGACCTCGGAGATTGAACTGTCTCGGTCGATCACGGTCCGGAGCGTCAATGGCGCGGAGGCGACCGTGGTGGACGGTCAGGGTGCCGCGGGCTGCTTCTACATCACCACGAGCGCCGTGGTGGACGGCTTCACGATCCGGGGCGGCACCGGGCATCTCTTCGGCCCGGGTGACAACCAGGGCGGCGGCGTGTGCTGTTACGGGGGCGGCGAGGTGCGGAATTGCACGATCGAAAACAACAATGGCCAGATTGGCGGCGGCGTGTATTGTGCCCCGGGCGGCGTGGTGCGGAACTGCCTGATCCGGAACAACAGCGCCCAGGGTGGCGGCGGCGTGCATTGCGATGGCGGTGAGGTTCTGGACTGCATTGTCCAGGGCAACAGCGCCTATATCACGGGCGGAATCGGCTGTTTCAACGGCGGATTGGTGAGGAACGGCCTGATTAGCGACAACAGTTCGTTTGTGGATGGCGGCGTCTCCGTCAGTTCGGGCGGACAGATCGAGAGCTCCACGATCACGGGCAACGTTGCCAGCGGGCTCGGCGGCGGTGGCCTGTCCGTGGACGGGTCGGCCGGGGCCGTGCTGAACACCATCATCTATTCCAATACGCTCGCAGCAGGCGGGTCGGGCGAACCTGACCTGGCGGGCGACGCTTCACTCGTCTCCTTCTGCTGCGTGCCGTTGGCCATCGGCGGCGCGGGCAACATCACCACGGCACCGCAGTTCATGGATCCGGCCACCGGCAACTACCGCGTGCTGTCCGGCTCCCCCTGCATCAACGCCGGGGCGAACCAGGTCTGGATGACCGGCGCGGCCGACTTGGATGGCGACCCGCGCATCGCGAACGGGATCGCGGATATCGGGGCGTACGAGCGGCGGGAATACACCTTCGCCACGCTGGCCGGCTCACCCTTCCAGTCGGGCTACGCCGATGGGCTGCGGAGCGCGGCCCGCTTCCACGGGCCTACCGACGTCGCCGTGGACGGCGTGGGCAACCTCTATTGCGGCGACTGGGACAACCACGTGTTCCGCAAGATCAGCCCCACGGGCATGGTCACGACCCTGAGCATCCCCGCCGTTTATCCCACCGGTGTCGCCCTGGACCGCGCGGGCAACCTGTATGTGGCCGACTACTGGCTGCAGACGATTTCCAAGATGGACACCAACGGCGTCGTGACCGTCCTGGCCGGAAGCGCCTGGCAACGGGGCAGCACGGACGGCACGGGCAGCGCAGCGCGGTTCAACGAGCCGGGCGGCCTGGCCGTGGATGCCGCCGGCTTCATCTATGTGGCGGACGCCAACAATGCCAGGGTCCGCAAGATCAGCCCCGCGGGCGTGGTCACGACGCTGGCGGGCTCGGGTGTGCAGGGACACGTGGATGCGCAAGGGACCGCCGCGCAATTTGCCTGGCCTTCCGGCATTGCGGTGGATGACAGCGGCACGGTCTACGTGACGGAAGCGGTCGGTCAGACCATCCGCAAGATCGACCCCATGGGGAATGTGACCACCTTGGCGGGTGCCTACGGCGAACCCGGCACCGCCGATGGTTTCGGCAACGCCGCGCGCTTCTACTACCCCGCCTTCCTGGACGTGGACGGCCAGGGGAACCTGTTTGTGGCCGACCGCCACAATGCTTCGATCCGGCGCATCAGCCGCGCCGGCCTGGTGACCACGATCGGGGGACTTTCGGGCACCGCGGGCCATGTGGACGGCCCGGGCAGCGTCGCGCGGTTCGCCGGTCCCCACGGCATCGCAGTGGACGCCAACGGCGAGTTGCGCGTGACGGAAGTGCTGGCCGAAACCATCCGCACGACCGCGCCGATCGGGCCGATCGCACCCATCGCGTCGGTCTACCAGATCACCGCCACCGCCGGCGCCAACGGCGCCGTCTCGCCGTCCGGCATCGTTGCCGTGACGGAGGGCGCGGATCAGGTGTTCCAGATTCTGCCTGATCCCGGCTATGCCGTGAGCGATGTGCGGGTCGACGGCGTCTCGGCGGGTGCCATCACAACGGTGAACTTCCCCGCCGTCGGCGCGAACCACACGCTCGACGCCACCTTCGCGCTCGAATCCTGGGCCAAGGCGGACTTCGCTGTCACGACGATCCTGCTCGCGCCGGCGACGCTGGCGCCCGGCGCTGCGTTCGGCGCCACGGTCACGGTACAGAACCGGGGCGGCATCGCGGGCAACGCGGGCCTGCTGCGGGTCTGGGTCAGCCGTGCATCCCTGGTTGCACCGGGCGAGGCGGGAAGCGCCGAGGTCGCGGCCGGCTGGCTGGCGCCGGGCGAGAGCCGGACGCTGACGTTCGCGAATCTCACCGCGCCGGCGACGGCAGGTACGCACCAGTTCCGCGCCTGCGTGAATGCCGACGCCGTAACCCCCGAGTATAGTTGGGGCGACAACCAGTTGCCCGCAACCTACACAACGGTCTCCTCTGGATCTTCAAATTCCGGCGCATCTGCCTGGGAACGCCCCGATTTCGCCGTGACGGCGCTGGCCTTTGTCGGCGCTGCGCCCGTGCTGGCGGGGGAACCGTTCACGGTGCGGGTGACCGTTGCCAACCGCGGCCAGGTCGCCGGTAATGGCGGGACGCTGCACCTGTTTGCCTCCAGGTTGGATTTGGCGGTGCCCGGTGCCGAGGCCGGTGCCGATGCGGCCGTGCCGGTCGGCGTGATCGCTGCGGGCGGCACGGGAACGTTCGACGTTCAGTTGCAGACCCCGGCCGCGCGCGGCACGCATCATGTGCGCGCCTATGTCGTCAGCCCGGAAACCGAATGGAGCACGGGCGACAACCAGTTGGCGCTCACGTATGGGATCCAGTCCGTGCAGGTGAGCATACAGGTGGAACCCGGTGTGGGAGTGGTTGTGACTTGGAACAACTATTGGGGCGACGTTTACACGGTGTACCGCAAGGTTGGCCTGTCGGGCGTCTTCGCGCCACTCGCCACCGGCATTCCCTCGGCCCGGCCCGACCCGGTCAATGTGTTCATCGACACCGCCCCGCCCGCCGGCGGATCGGCGTTCTACAAGGTGGGCGCGAACGCCTGGTAAAATTGGCTTGGATACTGACCCCGGAACTTTGTAAAGTACGCGCATGAACCACAAAGAACGGATGCTCAATTCGCTGGCCAATCAAAAGGTCGACTTGTTCCCCCGTGGTGACGGCCTGTGGGGTGATACCACCCGCAAATACATCGCCCAGGGCAAGCTGAAGCAGGGCGAGGACCAGGTCCAGCATTTCGACATGAGCTGGCGGGGCGGCGGCTGGCTCAATTCCGGGGCCGACCTGGACTATGTCGAGGAGACGTTGGAGGAGACGGCCGACACGCGGCTGGTCAAGAACTGCAACGGAGCCATCATGCGGGTCTGGAAGGAGCGTTCCGGGACCCCGGAGCATGTCGATTTCACGGTCAAGGACCGGGATGGCTGGGATAAGTTGATCAAGCCCCATCTGGTCGCCACCAACCGTCGGCGCATTCCCTTCGAAGGTTATCGTGACAGCAAGCAGAAGGCCGCCGCCGAGGGGCGGGCCTTCTGCTGGTCCGGCGTGGCCCCCTTCGAACAGATGCACCCGGTGTGCGGACACGAATACATGCTGATGGGCATGGCGCTGGATCCCGACTGGGTGAAGGACATGGTGATGACCTATGCCGACCTCACCATCCGCCATCTCGATGTGCTCTTCGCCGAGGAAGGGTTGCCGGACTTCATGTGGTTCTACGAGGACATGGGGTTCAAGGAACGGCCCTTCATGTCGCCGGCTATGTACGCGGACATCGTCCAGCCCGGCCATGTCAAACTCTTCCAATATGCCCATTCCAAGGGACTCAAGGTGGTGGTGCATTCCTGCGGCTTCGTCGAACCGTTGGTCCCCGGCCTGGTCGAAGCGGGCATGGACTGCCTGCAAGCCATGGAAGTCAAGGCGGGCATGGACATGACCCGGATCGCCAAGACCTATGGCGGACGCATCGCCTTCTGCGGCAATCTGGACATCCGCATCGTCGCCACCAATGACCGCAGGCAGATCGACGCCGAACTGGAGCGGAAGATCCGGCCAGTGATCGAGGCCGGCAGCGGCTTCATCGTCCACTCCGACCACTCCATCCCGCCCGAGGTCGAGCATGACACCCTGGCCTATTTCTTCGAGGCCGGCTCGCAGATGGCCCAGAAGATCTGGGGATGACCGCTCATTCCCGCGCCTCGATAATTTGATAGCCAGTCAACGTCGGTAGCGTGAACGTCACGCGACCACCTGCCTGCGTGAACGGCAGCACCGTTCCCTCCGGCACGCAGCGCACGGACGTGACGGGTTGGTCGGCACGCAGCGACAGTTCGATGCCGTGCACCGGGATGACTTCGTCCACGATGTCCATCTCCGCGCTGGTGCGGACCGGCAGGTAGTGGAGAAGATGCACCAGATGCCGCTTATCGCCGGATTGCCGGGTGACGGTGGCAATCACCGTCGGCGGCGCTTTCACCCGCAGCGTGGGCTCCGGCAACAGGCGGGCGAGCGCAGCCTTGACCAAAGCTCGGCACCAGCGGGGCGCGTTCTTCTGGTACTGCGTGAAGATCGGCTGGGCAAAGTAGATGACCTTGCCGGCCTGGACAATGGCCGGACCGCACGCCTGGCCGGACGATGGCGCGTGCTGGTGCGAGCAGAAATGCACCCACGTGCGATTGAAGTAAGGAGTAATGTTGTCGGCCAGCACCTCGCTGCCACGCTCCGCCTCGACGGCGGTGCCGGTTTCGTACATGACATGCTCGGTGAGCGGCAGGCCCGCCCCCAGGGCCTCCTGCGGCTTCACGAACATCGGCGTGAACGGCGCGCCGCCCGTGAAGCGGACGCCGAGCGGCAGCGCGAAGGCGGTCCCCTCGGGATTCAGTCCGGCGCGGTGCGAGGCGATCAGCGCGCCTCCGGCGGCCAGGAACGCCTCGATTTTTTTTGCCAGCGCGGCATCCACGGGGATCTCGTCAGGCAGGATCAGCAGGCGATAGCGGCCAAAGTCGGCCTGGCTGTCAATCACGTCGAACTGGTGGTGCAGCTCCTGCAGCAGGTGCATCGCGCCCTTGGTTATCCTGGGCAAAGCTGTGAATTTGGCCTCGCTGACGAATTCCTCCGGCGTCAGCACGCCGATGTCCACCACCGGCGCGGCAGCGACGCACCAGGGCTCGCGCTTCTCGACTTCGCGGAAGACCGAGCCGATCAGCGCGTAGGTGTGCGGACAGAGCCGGCCGCGCGGATGGAGCTGGTCGCCAACGCAGCATTTGGCGCCGTGGGCCAGCATGCTGAAGCACTCGAAGGCCAGCGCCTCAGGGTTCTTGAACGAGTGGAAGTCGCCCCAGGCGGTGTGGAATTTGCCGGTCATGCCGAGCGTTTCCTTGCCCAGGGTGCGCGCGTAGCGGATAGTGGATGGAAAATGGTCATACCCCCACTGACCGCTGGGCAGGCTCTCGAGTTCGAGGTGCGTGAAGGCGTCGAGCTCGCGACGCAGGTTCGGTCCGATATGGCCGGAGTTGTAGAAGAGGAGCGTTTTTGGCCGCCGCGCGCGCACGAACGCGCTCAGCTCGCGCTTGAAACGCCAGAGCGTGTCGTCGGCAAACTGCTTGCGAACGCCCTCGACGGCCGGATCGAGCCCCAGCGCGAGCATCCGGTCGCGGCAATGCCGGCAGGCGCAGTCGTAGGGCAGCAGGATGTCGAACCAGAACCCGTCGACGGGCAGCGTTTCGATGATCTCCTCGACGAGGTTGCGCAGGTAGGCCTCGTAGGGCGAGTTGAGGCACAGGTTGTTGTAAAACCCAGGCGCGAACGCCGGGATGTTCACCTTGCCGTCGGGCGCACGGACCAGCCATTCGGGGTGCAACTCGGCCTGGAGCGCATCCCATTGGACTGAGACGTAGATCGGCACCTGGATGCCGCGCTCGTGGCAGGCCGCGATCTGCTCGCGCAACAAATCGCCTTTCAGGTGCGGATGCTGGAACTGGGGGAAGCGCTTCGATTGGTAATACAGGTAGCCGTGATGGCACCGGGCGAAGATGTTAATCGAGTTAACCGACGCCTTCGCGAGCGTGTCGGCGAACTCCTGCGGGTTGAAATCCGCGCCCACGCCGTCGATGGCGGCGTGGGTGTGGAAGTCGAGATGAATCTGGCGGAAGGGTAGCAGGTCTGACATGAAGTACGTCTTTCGTTTTGTTTGTGAAGTTTTGCTTTACCGCGCTGCGAAAAAATCGGTGTGGCGCTCGACCCGCTTGTCGACCCGACAATCTGGCGAGCCGGCCGCGACGGTGCATGATGTGTTTGCGTTCAGGTCTTTCAGACTGTGCCAGTCTGCCGCGGCCCGGGCCGGCAAGTCAATCTCCTTCTCGACGCCAGGGCGCAGATGGAAGAAGTTGTCGCTCCAGGACTGCCCCACCGGCGCATCGGCCCAGACCCACAGGGCGGGACGCTGTACCGTGAGCCGGCAGGTCGCGCCGATGGCCTCCACGCGCAGTTGTGGGTCAAACAGGTTCAGATGCTTGAGGGGGACGAGGGTCACGACCGACTCGGAGACCTTTCCGCCCGGCGCGGTCAACTCGATCCAGAGCAGCAGGTTCTCCTCGCCCTCGCACCTGCGGTATTCGCCGAGCTCGATCCGATGCGCCAGGCTGTCCGTCAACCCCGCCACGGTCGCCGCCCGGCGTCCCTGCGCGAGCACAGCCCCGTCGGTTCGCAACAGCGTCCACGTCAGTTCGACCTCCGTCGGGGCGGAAAGGTCGCTGCTGACATGCACGTCGACGGCGTCCCGATCCGGCGCAACCACGCCGCTGACCAGCAGCGGCGCATAGAGGCGCCGGAGTGCGTACTGCGGCGCCTTCCATCCGCCGGCGCTGTCGATCGTCGCGTTGGTCATCCCCGGCCAGACATCGTTGAGCACCCAGTTCAGCACGCCCATGGTGCGCGGCACATTGCGTCGCCAGTGGCCGATGGCTGTTTCGAGCAGGATCGCATGGAGGATCTGCGTGGCCCAGACGGTCATGGCAAAGTCGCCGGGCAGCGGCAGATGTTGGGCCAGGTGCCGCAAGATGATCCCGCTACCCACCGGCATCCGCTGATGCCAATCCATGATGCGGCTGGTCAGGTTGCGGTCCGCCGGCTCCGTCACGCGATCAAGCAGCCGCGGCGACGGCAACGATTGGTAGCCGAACTCGCTGACGAAGCGGTGGTCGCACGTGGCGTAGAATGCGAAGGGCTTGCCTTCCATCAGGACATCCCAGAGGTGCGCATCGCCGCAGGCCGGGTTGTTGGAGTCCTTGCGATCGCCCGTCGGCGAATGCGGCGATCCCGGCCAGTAGTCTTGCCCGCCGTGGTCGCAAACGACTTCGGCCAGCAGCCGATCGAAGACCTTCGCGTGGAGTTCCTTCGGCATCTTGCCGAGCAGGCCGGGCTGCCATGCATCGCCCAGCAAGCCCCAGCCGCTCTTCCACCCGAGCTCCAGTTCGTTGTTGCCGCACCACAGCGCCAGGCATGCGTGGTGCTGGAGGCGCCGCACATTGTCCACGGCTTCCTGCCGGATGTTGTCGACAAACATTTCATCGTCGAGCGGGTAGCCGGCGCAGGCGAACATGAAATCCTGCCAGACGCACAGTCCCAATTCGTCGCACAGGTCGTAGAACAGGTCCTCTTCGTAGATCCCGCCGCCCCAGACGCGCAGCATGTTCATGTTGGCCGCCGCCGCGCTCTCCAGGAGATGCCGGTAGTGGGCGACATCCCCGCAGGTGCCGTAGTTGTCCGTCGGAATCCAGTTGGCACCCTTGGCAAAGAAGCGTCGGCCGTTGACCTCAAACACGAACGACTCGCCCCACGGATCCTTCTCGCGCCGCAACCGCAGGGTGCGCAGGCCGGTGCGGAGCTCCCGCGTGGCCAACACCGCTCGCTTCGATCCGAGCACCTCGACGCGCACCGTGTAGAGGGGCTGGTCGCCCATCCCGGACGGCCACCACAAGCGCGGCGACTCGACCGACAAATGAACGGGGGCCTCGCCGGTTCCCTCCGCGGCGGCCAGCTCCCGGCCTTGATGGCTCAGCGTGATCCGGCAACCCGCGGCCACTCCGATGATCTCAGGGCGAACGGTCAGCGTCACTCCGCCGCCGCCATGCTCCTGATCGATGCGGACATCGCCAAGGCGCGCACCGCTCCAGGCTTCGAGCCGGATCGGCCTCCAAATGCCGCAGGTCGCGAGTTTCTGTCCCCAGTCCCAGCCGAAGTTGCAGTGGGCCTTCCGCAGCCACGAGAAGCCGGGCGTGATGCATTCGCCTGGCCAATGCGGCAGCGCGAACTGCGCCTGGCGCTCGCGCACGGCTCGGACCGGCGAGTCGAAGGCGATCTCGAGACGGTTATTGCCCGCCACCAGGAGTGCCGCCACAGCGAAGCGGTACCGGCGATGCATGTTGTCGGTGCGCGCCAGCGCCTCGCCGTTGATCCGGAGGGTCGCCAGCGTGTCCAGTCCGTCGCAGACCAGCTCGACGTGCTCGTGGTCGAGCAGTTCCGCGGGTATCTCGAACTCGCGCTGGTACGTCCAGTCGGTCTCGCCCACCCATTGCACAAGTTTCTCGTTATCGCGGAACTGCGGATCCGGGATGAGGCCGGCCCGCAGGAGATCCTTATGGATGCAGCCAGGGACGGTGGCCGAAAGGCCGGGAGGGGCATATTCACCACCGCTGACCATCCATTCGCCATTCAACGCGATCATGAGTGGATTCACCTATTGGCCTCCTGGCGGCAGCCGCGCTGGCCCGGACGGTTGTCGCCGCGACGTTATGGGTCTGATATTTTTTATGGCGTCCTCACTTCTTCCTCGATCCGGTGAAGTCCACCGCCGGGTGACAGAAGGGTGCGGCCGGAAGCCCTTCCTTGTTGAAAAGCGTGACGGCCGGAAAGCCCAGCCAGGCGTAGCGCACCCCGGCGGGTTCGAACACCTCCGCCGACAGAACCTCGACGGAGTCGCCCGCGATGCTGGCGGTGGCTGGATGCCAGACCCCGGCGCCATCGGCGATCTCGAATCCGGCCAGTTCCCCCCTGGCCACGAGTCCGCCGCCAAGGCCATCGAAGCGGACGATGAACGCCCCACCCTTACGCTTGAACGCGCGCGCGGTCGGGCTGTCAGCCAACACCTTCGCATCGCCAAAGGCCAGCTTGAGCGCCTGCAGCGCGAGGCGTTCGCCCACCACGCGCTTGCGCACGGGGTGGATGTCGAACTTCTCGCCCAGGTCCAGCGTTACGGCCAGGCCGACCTGCGGGACCTCCCGACTGACCCGGAGTTGCGCCTCGCGAATGCCGATGAATCCGTGATTCTGGTTCTGGCCATCGAACTTCGCCAGCGACGCGGCATCCATGTCGAGGGCGGTCTTGCCGGCCTGATGGCTGATGAAGCCGGGGAGCTGGACCACGAGAAACGGTAGCTCGGGCCGAGCCCAGGCCTTGCGCCAGCTTGCGATCAGAGCCTTGAGCCCGTGGTAATAGGTGAAGCCATCGCCGGCATTCATCTCGCCCTGGTAGTACATCGCCCCGCGGCAGGCATAGGGCGCCAGTGGCGCGATGTTGGCCTTGAAGGCGCGGCTGGTGGCGGCGGGATACCCCTGGCCCTTGAGCGAGGCCAGTTCGGGAACATTATCCAATATGGCCTCGTCAACCCAGCTCTGCACCGGCAGGATGGCGCCGATCTCGATCACCGCCACCGGCACCTCGCGGCCCAGCGATTTGCTCAGGGCGCGCGCAAAAAAATAGCCGACCGCGGAACAGGAGCCCGAAATGTCCGTGGCGCTGGAGCGCGGCACCAGATAGGCTGCATCCTCCCACTTGACCGGTCCCCAGAACCCCTGCGTCTCCTCCTGCGGCTCGGTGATCTCGTGAGTTCCGCGGTGGCCGATCTGGGCGATGCGGATCAGCGGGAACTCGTGCCGCCGGGCGATGGCGTCGTCGCGCTCGGCGCAGGCGTTCATCGGATGCATCATGTTCGACTGGCCGCCGAACAGCCAGACTTCGCCTACGAGCACGTTCGAGAACATCCGCCGCTCGGTCTCCCGTTCGCTCGCGCCTTTGGCCTCGATCAGCAGTGTATAGCGCCCGCCCGTCGGCAGGACCGGCAGATCCACCCGCCAGCGGCCGGTTTCCGGTGCGGCAACGGCTTCACCAGCCGCCAGCGCTTTGCCGCCGTCGTAGAGCGTCACGGCGACCGGCACGCCCGGTTTGGCGCGACCCCAAACGGGCACCGGCAGTTCGCGCTGCAGCACCATGTTCTCCGAAAAGATGCCGGGCAGCCAGAGCGAATTTTCGGCAAAAACGGCCGCGTTGGTCATCATCAGCACGCCTGCAATTATCCTTGATTTGGGACCCAGGTTCATAGGGCATACCCCTGTGAGAAGGCGTTCCAGTATGTTTGTCCCCATTGGCTAGCGCGGTCATCCCACTCGTCCCGCAGGCGGAACAATTCCCGGCGGAGGGTTTCCACAAGCCGACGGTCGCTGGTGAGATTGCGCGTCTCCCACGGGTCGGCGTGCAGGTCGAAGAGCTGTGTCATCGTGTGCCGGCCGTTCACGACATACTCAATAAGCTTGTGTTGCCGGGTCCGCACGCCGCGATGTTTGTCGGTGTACGCGAGGTAGAGCGCGTCCCGCGCGCTGGTCAGCAGGTTTTGGCCATCGACCGAAGCCGGCACGGGTGTGTCGGTCAACGCGCAGAGCGTCGGGAAGATGTCCAGCAGGTACACCAGGGCATCGCTGGTCTGGCCGGCCGGGATACCAGGGCCGCTGAGCACCAACGGGACGCGGATGCTGTGGTCGTAAAGGCTCTGCTTGCCCATCAGCCCGTGCTGACCGAGCGCGAGTCCGTTGTCGCCACAGAGCACGAAGATCGTGCGGTCAAGTTCGCCGCGGTCACGCACGGCGGCGATGACCCGGCCGATCCGGTCGTCGAGATGGCTGATCATCGCGTAGTACTCGGCGAGGTGTCGGCGGATCTCGGCCTCGGTGCGAGGGAATGCGGCGAGCAGTTCATCCCGGACCTTCAGTTCGCCATTGTCGAACGGATGTTCGGGCCGGAAGTTCGCCGGCAACTCGATCAGCGCCGGGTCGTACATGTCGAGAAACGCCTTCGGCATCGTCCGCGGATCGTGGGGGGCGAGGAATGACAGGTAGAGGAAGTACGGCTGCTCCGCCGGATGCTCCGTCAGAAAGCGCACACCGGTCTCGCTGATGATGTCAGTCGAATGCCGGCCGGCATGGATGTGGTCGCAATGGCGTTCCTTGGTCAGGTTTGAGCCGAACGGGTTCTCGACGTAGAGACAGCGTTGGTCGTACTTGCCGGTCGGATCGTATTTGAAGACCGGCACGTTCCAGTGGTCAGCCATGCCGCCGAAGAAGATTTCACCGCCCGCCGTGAAAGACCGGTGAAACGATTCCGCACCGTTGTGCCACTTGCCGACGCCGAACGTGCAATACCCCGCGCCGCGCAACGTCTCACCAAGCGTCGCGTGCTCCGGCGCGATCGTCTCGCCCCTGCCGCGAATGTGAAATAGCGTCCGCCCGGTATGCAGCATCGCCCGGCTCGGCATGCAAACCGCGCCGCACGTGCCACCGGGAATGCACGCGTGGGTGAACGCCGTCCCATGCCGCACCAGCCAATCCATGTGCGGCGTGTGAATCTGCCGGTTGCCCAGCGCCGCGATGGTGTCGAAGCGCTGGTCGTCGGTGAACAGGAAAACGAGGTTGGGCTTCATGGGGTATGGAATATATGGGACCGATATTGACGAAAAAGGCTTCAACTTGTCGCTGGGGTTGTCTGCATCCAGGCCAATTGCGGCCAAAACGCGGGACCGGTGTTGGACTGCGGCGCGCCGGGGGTGCTGCGCCCCTCGCGCACATACCGGGTCAAGAGCGCCGTGAGATGCGCCACCACCTCCGGGTGTTGCTCCTGCACGTTGCGGCGTTCGCCGACATCGGCGCTCATGTCATAGAGCTGCACCGGCGGTAGTCCCTCGCATTCCGCGCCGGGTCGCGGCAAACTCCACCCGCCGGAACCCGGACAAAGCTCCAGCTTCCAGCGTCCCTGGCGGATGGCAAAGGATCCATCGATGGAATGGTGCACGGTCGCTTCCCGGATGGGCGCCGCGCCGGGTTGCTCAAGCCACAACGGCAGGTTGCTGACGCTGTCCTCGCCCGCCTCGTCCGGCACGGCGACACCGGCAACGTCCGCCATGGTGGCCAGCAGATCCACGAGGCAGACCGTATCCTCGCAGGCGCGGCCGGCCGGGATTCGCGCCGGCCAGCGGACCAGCAGCGGAATGCGGTGGCCGCCGTCGTAGATGTCGGCCTTGTGCCCGCGGAAGATGTAGCTGGGGTGGTGCCCGAGTTTGGCCAGCCCCGGAAAGTCGGCCGATGGCGAGCACCCGTTGTCGGAGGTGAAAACAATAATGGTGTCATCCGCCAGTCCGGCGCGTTCCACGGCGGCCATGACGCGTCCGACCACCTCGTCAACCATCAGGCAGAAGTCGCCATACGGATTGGCGCCGGACCGGCCCTGGAACTCGGCGGCGGGCAGGATCGGGGTGTGTGGGGCCGGCAGCGGAAAGTAGAGGAAGAACGGCTGTGCCGCAGATTGTCCGGCGATGAACTCCTCCGCCCGGCGCGTGAGTGTCGGCAGAACCTCCTCGTGCCGGAAGTCCGACGCGCAGGGGCCCGGGCGCCAGAAGCGGAAGCCGGTATCGCCCGGCGTCCATCCATCGGGAACGGCCGTGACGCGGTCATTTTCGACGTAGACGTAGGGCGGCATGTCCAGCGACGCGCTGATGCCGAAGAACTGGTCGAAGCCAAAATCGCACGGCCCGTTCCGAATGGGTTGGGCATAGTCCACGTCCTCTGCGGCCGGCCCGTTCTTGGCCCAGTCCCAGCCGAGATGCCACTTGCCGATGGCGGCGGTGTGGTAGCCACGCTGCTTCAGGAGGGAGGCCACGGTCATGCGCCCGTCTTCAATCAGGTGCGGGCTGTAGCCCCAGGTCACCCCCTGCTTCAGGTTGGAGCGCCAGTTGTAGCGTCCGGTGAGAATGCTGTAGCGCGAAGGCGTGCAAACGGCCGAACTGGAGTGGGCGTCGGTGAAGCGCAGGCCACCGGCCGCAAGCCGGTCCAAGTGTGGAGTCCGCAACTTGGATTCGGGGTTCAGGCAGGAAAGATCCCCATAGCCCATGTCGTCGGCCAGGATGTAGATGATGTTGGGATGTGTTTTCATTTGGGAAATCCTCGCGGGTCGCGTTGCCACGGGACGACATCGCCGGTGTGAACATACCAGTCGAGCAACCGGCGTTCAAGCTGTTGCTGCACCGCCGGCAATTGGCCGTGGAGATTGTTGAGTTCGAGCGGATCGTGGACGAGATCGTACAACTCGCTCACGTCGCCAGGCCGGTGCACAAGCTTGCGCGCGGCGGTGCGGATCATCACACAGCGCGCCGACGATTCGGGATGCTCCTGTTGCTGCCGCCCCTTGAGGTAGTAAATGCCGCGCGCGTCGGTCACGTCCTCCAGCCCGCCCGGCGTGCCCTCGTAACAGTGCGGCTCATGCGGGTCGTAACCGCCCTCCGCAAACACGGCGTCGCGCGCCGCGCCGAACAGCGATCGGGCAAAATGCGTGTGCCGGCATTCGATCCCGGCCAGGTCCAATGTCGTCGGCATGATGTCGAACAGCTCGACGGGCGTGCGGATTACCTGCCCCGCCCCGCAACCGGGAGCGCGCACCACCAACGGCACGCGCGTCAGGCAATCGTCGAGACCGCCGTGCCACTTCTCGACGAGTCCGTAGTCGCCGGCCCATTCGCCGTGGTCGGAGAAGGCGAACACGGCGGTATTGTCCGCCAAGCCGGTCTCGTCCAGAGCGGCGAGAAGCCGACCGAGGATTTCGTCCACATAGGAGATCATGCCGAGGTATACCGCGCGCAGCTTGCGGAAGGTGCGCTCATCGAGTTCGTTCAGCCGCCGGTATTGCCGGATCAGCCGGTAGAACGACGGTTTGCCCGGTAAGTCCGCCGGGCGCAGCGGCGGCAACGCGTCCGGGTCGACCATGTCGTACCACGGTTGCGGACAGGTGAACGGACAATGCGGCAGCACAAACGGCAGGTAGAGCATGAACGGCGCGTCACCGGACCGGCGCGAGCGAAGGAACTCGACCGCCTGCTCCATCTGGAACCAGTCGGTCATGTGTCCCGGCGACGGACCGTAGAGGAAGCTCTGGTAGCCGGGCTCATCCGGCCGGAAGATGTCGCGGCTGCCGCCGCCGCGCCATTGCCAGTCGTGCACGCGCGTGACGGATTCCGGGAACGCGCCCGGTGAGAGCAGGTCGTTCTTGCCGATCCAATGCACGTCGTAGCCGGCCTGCTTGAGGTATTTGAGCGTGTTCGGTTCGTCAGGTTGGAGCATGTGCCAGAGCGTCCGGTGCCCGCGCACGTGCGGATACCAGCCGGTCATGAAACTGCACCGTGACGGCGTGCAGACGGTGTGCTGCACGTGGCACTGGTCGAAGCGCACCCCCTCGCGCG
>CAZQKI010000054.1:0-24018 GCA_964592855.1 uncultured Lentisphaerales bacterium | reverse complement strand
GAGCCTTCAGGGATGCCATTTCAGCGCGAAGAATGGATAATGTGGAGTTGCTGGCACTTCAACCGGCACTAACCGGCACTGCCACGGAATCGCAGTTGCAATGGCAGCGTGTCGGCGCTACCATGCTCCGTGATTTTTCAGAAGACACTGTCGTCGCTGCGATTCCGTCCTTGCCCGGGGAGATGCCAAATGAAGCCTAGTCTGCATGCCATCCTATCTGTGTGCCTGTTTACCACAGGTTGGCTGGGGAAGATTCCCGCCGCGGCGGCGGAGACCCCGCCCGCTCCCTGGGTCAAAATTGTCGAGGCCGAGGCGATGACGCTGCAGGGCGACTGGAAGGTCGTCAAGGGGCAGGAAGGTTATTTCCCCGCCGCCCCCAACAACTGGAGCGCCAACCGCATCCGCGGCGGCGAGTCGGCCAACCCGGCGGTCGCCACCCAGGACGTGGAGGTGCCGGCGGACGGAAAATACGCGGTCTGGGTCCGCTATGAATCGCCCTGCGGTTTCGACGTTCATTTCTCGCTGACCATTCAGCAGGGCGATCCCGCCGCCGCCGTCTATGCCGAGAGCTTCGGCGACCGGGCCGATGCGAAGTGCTTCAACGGCAGCTGGCGGGTCCAGGGCCCCTGGAACTATCACAACACCGATTATGTCTACCAGAAGGGCGTGGCGAACCTGAAGCGCGGCCAGGCCAGACTCACCTTGACGAAAAGCAGCGCCGGCAAATACACGGCCGCACGCATCGTCGACTTGATCGCCCTCACAGACGATCTCAACCTGGAACCCGGGCGCGAACTGAACGCCTGGCAGGAGCGTGGCCCTGTCGCAAGCTTCTACCATCCGGGGATCATGGTCCACTGCAACCGGCCCTTCTACTTCCGCCTGCAGATCAAGCCGGGCGCAGCCGCCTCCCGCGCGACGCTGACCTATCGGCACGGCACCGGCTGGCGCGGCCCCCGGCGCAGCCTGGCCTTCACAACGGACCGCAGCCTGTTTGAACGCTACGAAACCGAGAACGCGACGCTGGAGACGACGGTCGCCAGGAAACGTGCGGCATTCCCGGAGAATGAACGGCTGCCCGGCGGTTATGACAGCGGCTGGATGCGATACGAGCTGAACACCTTCGACACGGCCACCGTCATCGCCAACTGCGCCGCGGAGGCGACGCTGCAGGTCGCCCGCAACGCCGACGGCGCCGATGCGGCCTCCTTCAACCTCCAGTCGAATGTCCCCCTGAGCGTGCTGGTGGCCACGGGCGACAGCCGCATGGAAGACGAACTCTTCCGCGGCCGGGTGGCCGCCACCGGCGAGTTGTTCGCGGAGGAATTCACCGCGCAGCTGGCGGCCTATTCCGTCAGCGGACAACGCCCCTATCTCTTCGGCAACCTGGTCACCCCCAGCACCTCCTTCGGCAAGGCGCGCTGGCCGTTCTTCGAGGCAGTCGGCGGGAGCGGCGTTTATTTCCAGGTGCCGCCCGACGCCTATCTGCCGGAAAACGCGAAGCGCCTCGGCGTCAACCGCTCCATGGCCTACCGCGCCCTGCAGAACATGGGGCTGAAATTCAAGTATTACGAAGGCGATTACGCCGACTTGCGCAAGGCGCTCGAAGCCATCCGCGCCGGACTCGATGCCGAGGGGGTCGGCGACATTCCGCAGACCTTCAAGATGATCGAGGAGTCCGGCCCCCCATCGCTGGCGCTGTTGCGCGCCTCGCCCGTCATCAGCGAAAAGTTCCGCGACTATCTCAAGGGACTGGGCGCCAAGCCCGGCGAGTTCGTCGCGCGCGCCGCGCTGGCGGCGGCCGTCGCCGCCGGCAAAACGGCCGACGCCGACCTCTGGCCGCTGGTGATGCTCTCCCCGGGCGCGCCGCAGGATGCCGCCGACAATCCCGCGCTCTTCTATCATTCCAAGCAGTTCGGCAACCTCCTCTTCGCCGACAACTGCGCCATGGCCGTCAAGTTCGTCGAGGAGATTTTTCCGAAGGGCTCCCGCGCGAATGCCGGCGCCATCTTCCCGCAGGACGGCCACGGCGTGCGGCGCAACTGGTATGACGAGTTCACCCTCTTCCGCCGCCGCGGCATGACCTCCTTCGGCAGCGAGATGACCTGGGGATTGAACGGCACGCCCTACTATGCCGGCGCGCAGTCGGAGTCCTACGAGGGAACGATCGCCCGCGGCGTCGCGAAATACCACGATGCCACGCTGGGGCCCACGCACCTGCTGGCCTGCAAGCGCTACGGCTACCCGGCCGAGTATGTGGAGCTGACGACCTACGCCCTCGCCTCCCACGGCTATCGCGCGGTGCACTACTACATCAACGCCGACTTCACCGGGCTGGACCACTACAAGGCGATGAAGCGGGCCGGCTTTGCACTGGGCGCCGTCGAGAAGCAGATGATCGGTTCCAAAGTCGTCCCCGGAAAAGTCGCGCTGGGATGGTCCGAAACAACAGCCATCTGGGATCAGGCCGTCCCCACCGACAGCGGCTTCAACCGCCCGGGCAACCTCATGTACGGACTGGAGCGCCACTACCTCTACCTGCTGCTGCGCCATCTGCAACTGCCCGTCGACCTGCTCTCCGACGCGGACGTTGAAGAGGGGCGTCTGAAGGGCTACGCCGCCTACTTCATGGTCGGCGACCACACGACAGCGCGTGCCGCGCAGGCCGTTCGCGACTGGGTTGCCGACGGCGGCGTGCTGGTCTCGGGCGCGGGTGGCGGCCTTTGGGACGAGTACAACCGTCCGCTCGACACGCTCAAGGATGTCTACGGCATCAAGGGGGCACGCCAGTATGCCGCCGAGCAGGGACGGGCCTACATTCCCGGCGAGGACTACGCGGTCAACGTCAACGACAACCGCCTCGAAAAACAGGAACAAGCCTTGCGCGCCAAGCTGGAACTGCTGCATGCGCTGCCGCTGGACACGATCACCTGCAACGGCCGCGAGCTTCCGGTGCTGGGCTACAAGCAGGGGCTGACCGCCGAGGGCGGCGGTGTGGCCGGAACCTTCGCCGGCGGCGGCGCGGCGATCATCACCAACAGCTTCGGCAAGGGACAGGCCCTCATCATGGGCTTCCTCCCCGGCATCAGCTACCTCTACCAGGCCTTTCCGCTGCGCCCCTACGGACGGGGGGGCGAGGATCTCAGCGTCTACCTGTATCCCGACTACAAGCCGCTGGTGCGCGAGGCGCTGGCCGGGTTGATCAGGGGAGTCTGGCCGGCGATGGGCGCCGCCGTCACCGCCTCGAACCCCTATGTCGAAGCCAACCTCATGGCCGATGCCGCCGGCAACCATTACGTTGCGCTGGTCAATTTCAGCGGCGCGCCGATCGACGCACTGGAACTGCTGATCCGCAAAGCCGAAGCCGGACAGCCCGCGACGGTTTCCGCCCAGTTCTCCAAACCCCGTGTCGAGGATGCCGGCGAGCGTCTGCGAGTGACGCTGCCGTTGAACCGCTTCGACTTCATCACGCTGAACAAGTAATCCATGAACAACTCCCCCGTTTCATTCTTTGGCAACAAACCCGGTTGCTGCACGGTCCGCCAGGTCAGCGCTGATCCCGGCGGCGCCACCCTGATCTACCCCGACCAGCCCAGCTTCCTGCACGGCGGACGGCGGCTGATCTACAACAGCGCCAGCGGGCCGATGGTTTGCGACCTCGAGACCCTTCAGTCGCAGCCGCTGTTCGCCGACGGACGCAAGCACGCGGTCCATTTATCCCCCGGCGGGCGTTTCGTCTTCTGGCAGGAGCGCCCCGAAGCCGAAAAGAACGCCTTTGGCATCTGGCGGCGGAGCGTGGACGGCGGCGACATCGCGCAGGTGTTCCAGGTGTCGGAATTTTTGCCCGGAACCGAAGTGCGGGGCGGCGCCTTTCATCTGCATACGGTCTCCCTCGACAACCAGCGGGGGGCCGGTTCCGCCTGGCTGGGCGACGGCTCGCAGGCGGATGCGCCCATCGGCGTCGTGAGCATCGACTTCGAGCGGGGGCAGGCCTGCGTGGCGGCATCCGCCACCGACTTCATCAACACCCATCTGCAATATTGCCGGTCGACCGACCCCGAAGCGGGGCATGACCTGCTGGTCCAGATGAACCACGGCGCGCACACCGATGCCACCGGCAAGGTCCTGGTCCACCTCGGCCCCCCCGCGGAAGGCGGCTGCGACGTCCATGTCGTCCGCGACGACGGCACCCACTGGCGGGATCTCCCCTGGGGCCGCGACGGCCGCGAATCGTGCATCGGCCACCAGGTGTGGCGCGGCCGGAGCCGGGAGGCGGTGACGGTCACACTTCAGAACCAGGACCGCAGCTACGGCTGGGCCGACAGCGCCCGCCAGGAGGTCGTTGCCGGAACTCCCGTCCCGGCCAAACAGGACCGGCCGCACCGGGGCCGGACGGGGCGCGCGGCCCACCGGACCTGCCTGTCGCGCGGCTTTTCCAAGCCCCGCTTCTGCCACCTGTGCTGCGACGACAGCGGCCTGCAGTTCGTCTGCGACACCTTCCCGGTCTACGACGGCAAGCGGGCCGGCATGCGGATCTTCGCCGGCCGCGCACCCGACATGAAAAGCCCGGCGGCCTTCCGGCTCCTGCTCAACTCCTGCATCACCTTCAACGCCAACAACGGCTACCACGCCCACCCGATCATCTCGCCCGACGGCCGCGCGATCCTGTTCAACTCCGATGTCACCGGCAAGCGGCAGGTGTATCTCGTCACGGACTTCTAAACGAGGCTCGTATGACGCTAAAACCGCTGTCGCTCCTGTTGCTCGTCCTGCCGTTCCTCGCAGGGGCGGAGCCTTCACCGGCAGCACCTGTTCCGCATCGGGCGGGCGACTTCGGCGTGGTCGACGAACCCCTGGGGGCCCGCTACTCTTTGGGGCTGACACTCTGGCATCTGGGACACCAAGCCGGAACCATTTCCGAATATCACGACTTCGCGCGAAAACAGAAGCGCTCCCCCGACGGCCTGCTGCCGCCTCCGGCATTGATTGCGCCGTCGTCCCTTAGCGGCATTCTGATCGAACCGGAAGGATTGGATGAAGCCCACCTGAACGGCTGGCGGACGAAGGATCAGTACATCATTAGCGGCGGAGGGGACAGCGGTCCGACCGCGACCCTTCCGCTGAACGTCCCCAAGGCCGGCCTCTACCGCCTCTGGATCGGCTACGAGGCCTGGACGAACGGGATCGGCGTGACGTCGCTCCGGATGTACCGCGACGGGGCGGAGCAGCTGGGACCGCTCGTGCAGCCCGACGAGTTCTACGACCAGCGTCCCGCAACGAACGGCCCGGCGTGGCACGACCTGCTGGTGGATCTTCCGGCGGGGAGGCTGCTGCTGAAGCTTGGACATGTCACCCGCTGGTGGCATGGCCAGGGGACGTATGCGCCGCGGCGCGTGGACTGCATCTATCTGACGGACAAACTGTGGAGCGCGCCACCGGCGGTCGACGTCCGCCGGGCCTGGCGCGAAGGCGGCCAGCCGGAGGGCGTCCAGTGGAACGTCGCCCTGCCGTTGACGGCCGCTGAGCAGGAGACGTGGCGCTGGTGGCAGCTCCGTCCCGTCGGCTGGGAGGAGGCGGCCGCGCAGCCGGAGCTGTTCGCCCTCAGCCGCCGCTTCTGGCAGGCGAAGGTGGAGCGGCTGGCGACCCGCAATTACGCAGAGGCGGAGAAGCCCGATTACCGCCAGCCCGAGCGCCAGGTGATCTTCAATGAAACGTGGAATCTCGTCGCCAACCCGGTGCGGGCCCAGCGGCAAATCGCGGAACTGGAAGCCGACGTCAGCCGGGAACCCCTGCCGTACAACTACGTCTGGCACGACGTGGGCGGCAACATCGAAGGGCTCCGCCCCGACGGAACCTTCGACACCAATGGACCCTTTGCCAGCCACGGCTCCTGGTCGGCCAAGCCGGGCGAACTGGGCGCCGGCTATGGCGCGGTCACAGGCACCGTCGCCACGCGGATCCGCGTGCCCAAAGCGGGGATCTACAACCTCTGGACGCTTTCAAGCCGTGTCAACCTCAGCTACACGGCCCCCTGGTTCGGCCGGGTGAGCGTCGGCGGCGAGGAACGCTTCACCTATCATCACGAAGGCAAGCTATCGAATGTCTGGACGCGCATGGGGACCGTCACGCTCCCCGCCGACGGCGGCGAGGTGCGGGTCGCATTCACGCTCGACGGTGCCGGGGCCGGGGGAACCTACCGGCGCGTCCACACGCTTTATCTGACGGACGATCTGGCCCAGATCCCCGGCGGCACGGTGCGTCCCTCCTGGACTCTGGAGCAGTATGCGGCACGCGCCCTGCAGGCGGGGGCCAGCCCCGACGCGAACCTGCTGACGTGGCTGTTCGATGATCCCTACGTCCCCCTCTCGCAGGAGGTGTGGGCCGATGCCACCAGTCGCGGAAAATCCTGGCCCGGGGACGCCACCAATCCTGCCGCCGGCGCCTTGATCCTGCCGCGCGAAGCCTGTCGCGCGCTGCAGGCGGGACTGCGCAATCTGACCCCAGCGCCCCTGACGGTGAACGTCGCGACCGCCCCCCTCGTCGGCGCCGGCGGCACCTATCCCGACGCAATCAGCTGGCGTGTCGTCGCCTTTGTCCCCGACGGCACGGAAAAGCAGACCGCGACCAGCCGCCAGGCGTGGCACCCCTTCTTCCTGCTGCGCCGGCCAAATGTCACCGTCCCGCCGCTGAACGTGGCCGGCGTATGGCTGACGGTCGACACGCACGGCGTTCCGGCGGGCGACTACACGAGCCGCATCGTCTTCCGCGAAGGCTCGGGGCGCGAGCATGTCATTCCGCTGCGGATCCGCGTCTCGACGGTTGCGCCGGCGCCCGTCCGCCCGGTTCTGGTGGATGGATTCACCAAGCCCCAGGAGGGCGAGGCCTACGAGGCGGATTTCACGGCCCATGGCATGAATGTGTGGCCGGGGCTGATGAGCCGGGCCGAGATGCAGCGGCGGGGCATCCGTTTGCTACGGCTGGGATACGGTTCCACCAACGGCATTCCCGAGTGGGCGGCGAAGATTCACGCGTTGGGGTTGAAATCGGACGACTATTTTGTCGGCATCAAGGATGAGCCGGGTGGCACAACCGAGGAGGCGCTGAAGCCCTACATCGACGTGGCCAAGGCGTTGCGGGCGCAGGCCCCCGAAGCCCGCGTCAGCTTCAACCCCGGCGAAGGGGCGGAGCTGGCCACGTTCGAAGTGCTCGCCCCCTACTGCGATTTCTGGATTCCGTATGCCAAGCATGTCTCCGCACCGCATTGGGGCAATCCGAAGAAGTGGGCCATTTTCCATCCGAAGCCCTGGATGTGGTACACCACGCCGTGCCTGCACGACAAGTCGGCGCGCGAGCCGGGCATCCGGACGATGCCCTCGCAGAAGGGAAACTGCGTCGGCGTCGCCTTCTTTGCCTTGAACTATCCCTGGCGCGACCAATGGGACACCGGCTACGAGCATATTTCCGACGCCTCGACGATGGGGACCGTCCGGTCGCGCCACGGTCCGGTGGCCACGATCGTGTGGGAGCACATCCGGGAGGCGAAGCAGACCGCCGACCTGGCGATGATGGTCCGCGAGCGCCTGGGCGTCGCCACGTTCGACGCGGTGGTCGATCCGAAGTTGCAGCGACTGATCCGCGAGGGGACGGTCGAAGATTTGCTGGCGTGGCTGGAACAACATTAGGGCGTCGACAAAGAGCGGAAAACTTGCGAAACTGCGCTTACTCGCTTGGGGTTTGCGACGTGTATTGCAGCGGATGAAACAGAAACGGGGTAACGGAATGAAGAACCGGGTATGGCGTGGAATTGTTGCAGCCGGCAGACTCCTGTGCGTTGCGGGCCTGTCATCGGTGCAAGCGGCGGAGAACGTGCCCCGCTTCGTAGCTAACAGCTACATCAACCTCGGCACGCCGGCGGCGCTGCAGATACCCTCCAACAACCCGCTGACAGTCGAGGGGTGGGTGAAGCTGGATACGCCGCTCACGGAAACGGCCATGCTTTACAGCAAGGGCGCTGTGCGGACCTCGCCCTATTCCTACATGTTCGGTCTGACAGGTACGGGAACGAAGATGGCCGCCTACACCGGGGAAGGCGGAAAACCGGCAAATACCTGGGTGGAGGTCTTGCTGCCCGCCAAACTCCTCACTGGGCGCTGGTATCATCTGGCCTTTGCCTTCGACGGGGCCTACCTGTCGTTCTTGCTCGACGGCGTTTGCATCGGCCGGCGCCCTTACAACTTTGCCAACTACACGGCCCATACCGTCAAGATCGGCGGTTATGTCAACGGTACGGACATCCTGGGCAACATCAGCGACGTGCGGGTCTGGAACCACGCCCGCAGTCGTTCGCAGATCGGTCAATATAGGAACCGGCGGCTGAACGGATCCGAGTCCGGGCTGCTGGGCTACTGGCCGCTGAACGAAGGAGCGGGAACAACCGTTTACGGTCGCACGTCGGCCGGCAACGGCACCTTGACCGGTTCCGCGACCTGGATCAGCGCCAGCGACTTGACGCTGACCGCGGCCAGCCCCGACTACCTCCTCGCCATGCCCTTCACGCTGGCGGACAGGGTCACCGGCAGCACGCGCTTCACCAACAGCAACCAGGTGGATGTGGTTGATCTGCCCATTCCGGCAGGCTGCAACTATTATCAGTTCACCGCCTCGGGCGGCGTGACGGATATTGATCCGGACGGATGGCTGTTCACCAACGTACCCACGGCGCTGTTGACCTTCGCCGTACCTGTGGCGGACACGAATTTCCAATCCTACGCCTGGTTCACGAACACCACCGCTGCGGCACTCGTGCAACGCGCGGAAAGTTCCATCTTCTATACAACCGTCCTGCCGGTGCCAGCGGTGCGCGCGACGCTGGCCATCCAGCGCCTGCCGGCACAGAACGTGATCATCAACGGAGCCGATCTCGACGTCGGATCGACCGGCGGCGTGGCCAACGGCGTGACCCTCGGCATTGACCTTTACGACGCGAGTGGCGCCAATCCCGGCGACGATCAGACGCCGGGGGAGTCCTATGTCACGCTGGCGGCGGAGGGCATCTATCCGCTGCTGCTGCGGGTGCGCAACGAGGCCGGCAATGCCATCACGGCAATGGCCACCTGCATGGTTACGGTGACCGCCTCCGCCATCAACACGAACCTCTGGACCGGCGCTGGCGGAAACGCCCTCTGGCACAACCCGGCCAACTGGAGCGCGGGCGTACCGGCGGCCGGCCAGAATGTAGCCATACGGACCGGCAGCGGCACGCGGCTGACCGGTCCTACGCCGATGCTGAACTCCTTCGTGCTGGGCGCGAGCCGGGGCCTCACAGTCGAAGGATGGGCGAGTGCGCTCAAGAGCGTCGACCTGACGATCCAGGGGATTGTCGCGCATACCAACAACAATGTGATCACGGAAGACTGGGTCACCTGGGTGCCGCAGCACCGAATCCTTCTGGAAGGTTCCAACATCTCCGTGGCGAGCGGCGCCACGCTCGATGCCGATTGGAAGGGTTTCCGCAAGAACCAAGGGCCCGGCACGCCGATCGGAGGGACCGCCGGCGCGGGACACGCCGGACAGGGGGGGCATGGTGACGGCGCCGTAGGCGGGGCAGCCTACGGCGAACCAGCCATGCCGACGCAGCCCGGCAGCGGGGGCGGCTTGCATGCGCAAAGCTCCGAAGGCGGCGGCGCCATCCGAATTTCGGCCGCCGGACAACTGGCCGTCTACGGGACGATCAAGGCCAATGGACGCAATGCGCTCAGCACGCATGGCGGCGGCGGTTCCGGCGGCAGCATCTGGCTGTCCTGCCGGACACTGGCCGGCTCCTCGCAGGGAATCGTGCAAGCCAAGGGCGGCAACGGCAACCATTTCGGCGGTCCCGGATCGGCCGGACGGATCGCGGTCGATTACGATTCCGACGCCCAGGCCGCGCTGCCCGACCCGCGTCCGGCGATCCGTTTCGACGGCACACCCGGCGCGCCCACCGTGCAGAACAGGGAACAGCTTCGCGCCGCGATGGCCACGCTGCACCTCCCCGACACCCTGCTGGTGGAGAACAATTTCACGTCCAAGCGGCTGCTGTATGTGCAAGTGGCGGTCGACGGCTGGTCGCAGTGGCGCTTGAATTCCCTGTCGATCAACGACTGCGTCATCGGCGTCCAATCGGGTGTCGACCTGGTCGTAACCAACGACCTGGTTCTGACGAACAACGCGGCGCTGCACCTGTTCGCGGGGCCGGTGACGAACGTGCTGACCGACGTCGGCGTCGCGCTGTCTGTCGGCGGAAGCCTCAGGCTCTTCACTGGAACGTGGATCGTGCCGGTCTGCGATCCGACGAACGGGGCGACCGTGGCCGTCAGCGTGGGCGGCGATCTGCAGGTTGTCGCCAATGCGGGTTTCGACGCCGACATGCGCGGCTATACCCGGAGTTACGGGCCGGGAACCACGCGTGACGCCTATGGTGCCGGCGGGCATGGCGGCAACAGCGGCATGGCGTTCGGCGGCAAAATGTACGGACATGCCTACGGCGATGCCGCCCTGCCGGTCCTGGCCGGCTCCGGAGGAAGTTCGTCAACGCTTGCCGGGCGCGGCGGCGGCGCCATCCGACTGCAGGTCGCGGGGCGGGCCGTCGTACATGGCACACTCACCGCAAAAGGCGGCAAGGGGACCACCACGCACGGCGGCGCCGGTTCCGGCGGCACCATCCTGCTGCAATGCAACACGCTGGAAGGCAGTAACAGCGGCTTGTTGTCCGTGGATGGCGGCTGGGGCAATTACTATGGTGGAAGCGGAGGCGGCGGGCGGATCGCCGTGCATTACAACGCCGTCGCGCAGGCGGCGCTGGCGGAACCCGTGCCGCCGGTTCGCTTCTCGGCCTATGCCTACCCCTTCACCGACTACCTGGAGACCAGGTACACGATCAACGCGCAGGTGGGGACGCTCTGGCTGCCGAATACCCTTTTCATTTCAGAAACACTCGACCGGCAGCGTTTCTGGCATGTGCGGCTGGTCATTCCCGGTTTCACCAGTTGGGCTCCCGCGGGGCTGACGGTCAACAACTGCATACTGACATGGCCCGAAGGCTTCACCCTGACGGTCGCGAATGACCTGGTTCTGACCAACGGCGCCGCTATGACCTTGATCGCGGCGGCGACCAACACACCGTCGCAGCGCTACGGCGCACAACTGGTCGTCGGCCGCGATCTGGTGGTCGCCACGAACAGTTGGATCTATCCCCAGGCGCACCCGACCAACGCGGTGATCGTCGGCCTGCGGGTCGGCCGCAACGCGACGCTGAATGCAGGTGGCGGCATCGATGCCGCGGGCCGCGGCTACCATGCGTCCAACGTCGGGCAGATCGGCCCCGGCGAGGGCGGCAACGGCTACATCGGCGGCGGCTATGGCGGCAAAGGCGGCGGAGGGGTATTGGGCGGAGCCGTCTACGGAAAGGCGGCCTTGCCGCTGCTGCCAGGCAGTGCCGCGGGCTGGAACCCTTACGGTGGCGCCCTGGGTTACACGGTCGGCGGCAACGGCGGCGGCGCCGTCCATCTGCGGGTCGGCGGTGACCTGCGCGTCGATGGGGTGATCTCGGCCGATGGCTGGCACGGCTCCTATTATCAAGGTGGCGGCGGCAGCGGCGGCGCGATTCTTCTCGCCGTGCGGCGGCTGGTCGGCGGCGGGACGGTGCGTGCCAAGGGCGGCGCCTCGCACTCGAATATTGCCGCAGGCGGCGGCGGACGGATCGCCATCTGGCACCACATGACGCCGGGCGAGGTCGAGGCGCGGCTGGCAGCGCAGTCTTCAGCCGGACTGCTATACGCCGCATCGCATCCCGCCTTCACCGGAACGCTGGACGTGGGCTGGTATGGGACCTCGACGGGGGGGCTTCCGGGCGAAGGCTCGAAAGGATTCTACACGCAGGTCTCCACGCTGATCATCATCCGGTAAGCGCTATGAAATGGACGGAACTGACCTCACGCACGTTGAAAGCCGCCGCCTCGGAGTGCGGCCTGGCGGTCCTTCCGCTCGGGAGCATCGAGGCGCATGCCGCGCACCTGCCGCTGGGCAACGACACCTTCAAGGTCGAGCGCACCTGTTTCGCGGCGGCGGAGCGCGAACCCGCCGTGGTGCTTCCGTCGCTTTTCTACACCGACGTCACGTCGATGCGGGCCGTCACGGGAGCCATCACGATCCGCACGGAGCTGCTGATCGAGCTGACGCTGGACATCTGCGACGAAGCCGCGCGCAACGGCTTTCCGAAGATCCTCCTCGTCAGCGGGCATGGCGGCAACGCCGCCTGGGTCGCACTGCTGCTCAACCGGATGAAGGCGCTGGCCAAGCCCTATCTGGTCTATTCGTACTACGTGCAACTGCTCGGCGGCGAACAGAACCGGCCGCTGATGCAGAGCGCCTTCGACCAGCATGGCGGCGAAGTCGAGACGAGCATCGCCCTGCACCTGTATCCCGAACTGGTCGACCTGGAGGGACGCGTCGCCGCCACGGCGCCGGCGGCCGATCCCGACCTCGGCGGCGCGCTGAGCCCCTACACCTTCGCGCTCCGCTGGCCGCGGGCCGTCAGCGGCGACCCCTTCCCGGCCACGGCTGAGAAGGGCCGGGCCTTCTTCGAGAGCAACATCGATCAGCTCGCCGCCTGCATGGCCAAGGTCAAGGCCGACACCGAGACGGCCCGCTTCAAGGAGGCGTTCGAACGCCGCTGCGCCTCGCCTCAACTGCCGTAGGGCGCTAGCCTTCCACCTTCATCCGGGCGCCGCGCAGCCGCATATTCGGATTGGTGATGACCAGCTTCGACCGCGACCGGAGGATGCGCTCGCCGGCCCAGGCCTGCCAGCCCAGCGAAACGGCGCGGCTGCCGACTTGCGTCATGACATCCATGAAGCGATCCTCGCCGCGCCAGAGGGGCAAGGGGCCCAGGCGCTGGACCAGCGGCGCCGCCGTGGCGCCCGTCGGGGCCGGGCCGAAATCGGGCGTGTCGTCGCACGCGGAGCCCCAGAACGCGGTGGCCTCCAGCGCGGCCGGCGCGCCGGCCGGACCGACCTCCGCGGCCCGCGTGGCATCGGGCCCGGCGACGGCGACGGCGTCGGCATCCTGGCCGATCAAGTCCTCGCGGCTGATCCCGCGGAGCGCCAGCATCAGGAGCGGGTCCTGGTCGAAGGCTTCGATCAGCAGAAAGAAGACCGCTGCCAGATGCTTGCAGGGATTCACCCGGTCGGGACAGCTGCAGCTCGTCTTCAGATCGCTCCGCTGGCCCGGCAGCAGGGGTTGGCCGGCGGCGGCAAATAGCGCATCGACGGCCTTCGGCAACTCGCGCACCAGCAGCTCCGCCAGCAGCAGCGGACGCTTCCGCAGTTCGCGGAGCACCTGCTCCTGCTGATGGGGCGTCAGCACCGCGCAGCCGATCTCGCAGTCGTAGGCCGACGCGTCGCCCCCCTGCACGCGCGCGCAAATGCGGCCCGCCTCCAATTCCAGCGATGCGACCTGGCCGGCGTAGGCATAGCTGCGTCCGCGCCCCAGCCTGGCGCCGATCTGGAACGTCTCCAGGATCAGCAGCCACTGGCGGCTCCACCACTTCCGGGCAAACCCGCTGCGGTTGCTCTGCACGCGGATGCCGCCGCGGACGCTCAGCGGCATGCGCGGCGCAAAATCGGGTTTCCGTTTCTTGCTCACGGCCAGACCTCCTCGTCCGCGGCCACGGCATCGGCCGACAGCGCCAGGACCTCGCGGAGCTTGTCGTTGGAGAGCTGCGTCAGCCAGCTTTCGCCGCTGCCCACCACGTCTTCCGCCAGCGAGAGTTTGCTTTCGATCAAGGCGTCGATGCGCGACTCGAGCGTGCCGGTGCAGATGAACTTGTGCACGAAGACGTTGCGCGTCTGGCCGATGCGGTGCGCGCGGTCGGTCGCCTGGTTCTCGACGGCGGGATTCCACCAGCGGTCGAAGTGGAAGACATGGTTGGCGCGGGTCAGGTTGAGCCCCGTGCCGCCGGCCTTGAGCGAGAGGATGAATACCGGCGGCCCTTCCTCGGACTGGAATCGTTCGATCATGGCGCCGCGCATCTCGCGCGAAATGCCGCCGTGCAGGAAGGGGATTTCGCTGCCCAGCAGCTCGCGCAGGTGGTTCTGCAGCAGCGTCCCCATCACCGCATACTGCGTGAAGACCAGGGCGCATTCGCCGTTGGCGACCACCTCCTCGATCAGCGCGTCGAAGCGCAGGAGCTTCCCGGAGCGCCTGGCTTCGGCCAGCGGCCCCGCCGCGCCCGGCTGCGCGCTTCCCGTGTCGCCGGCCTGAACCCCCTCCACGCCAGTCAGATAGTGCGTCGGGTGGTTGCAGATCTGCTTCAGGCGCGTCAGCGTCGCCAGCACCAGGCCGCGTCGCGCGAGGCCCGCCGAGGCATCGAGCCCGGCGTCGAGCTTGCGCAGTTCGGCGGCATACAGCGCCGCCTGCTCGGGGGTCAGGTTGCAGAAGACCTTGCTCTCGACGCGATCCGGCAGATCGGCAATGATTTCGGGGTCGCGCTTGAGCCGGCGGAGGATGAAGGGGGCGGTGATCTGGCGAAGCACCGTCCGCGCGCCCGTGTCAACCCCCGTCCGGATGGGGCGCTGAAACCGCTTGTTGAACAGCGTGTGCGTCCCCAGCAGCCCCGGGTTGAGAAAGTCCATGAGCGCCCACAAGTCGCCCACGTGGTTCTCGACGGGGGTGCCTGTGAGCGCCAGGCGGAAATCGGCGGTCAGCGCGCGCGCCGCGCGCGACTGGAGGGTGGCGGGGTTCTTGATGTTCTGGGCTTCATCGAGCACGACCATCGACCAGTGAACGCGGTTCAAGGCTGCGAAATCGCGGCAAAGCAAAGCATAGCTGGTGAGGACGACATCGTGTTTTTCCGCCGCTTCCAGCAGGAGCTTGCCGGGCGCCCGGTTCACGCCGTAGTGGGTCAGCATGGTGAGTTCGGGGGTGAAGCGAGCGGCTTCGTACATCCAGTTGGTGATGAGCGAGAGGGGGCACACGAGCAGGATCGGCCGTGCCGCGCCCGCCTGGCGCGCGTGCAGAAAGAGCGCCAGGGCCTGGATGGTCTTGCCCAGCCCCATGTCGTCGGCGAGGCAGGCGCCCAGGCCCCATTGCCGCAGCCAGGCCAGCCAGGCGAAGCCGCGCTGCTGGTAGGGTCGGAGCTCGCCCTGGAAATTCGCGGGGGCAGAGATCGGCTCGATCCGCGTTTCGCCGCGGAGGCGGCGCAGGAGGTCGCCCGTGGCGCCCTGCGACCCGAAGTTGCCGGTGTCGATGCGCACCCCGTCGACCGCCCCCGCGCCAACGGTCAGCTTGAGCAATTCGCGCATCGTCACGGAGCGGCCCTGCCGCTCCTTGAGCTGCCGGATGGCGGCGGCGGCTTCCGCACGGTCGACGGCCACCCACCGGCCCTGCCAGCGAATCAGCGGATGATCGGAAGCGATCAGCTCCTTCAAGTCGTCCGGCGCAATCGCGTGGTCGCCGAGCACCAGCGACCAATTGACCTCGGCGAGCTGGTCCAAGCCCAGCCGCGTGAAGCTGCCGGGGTCGTTGGTGGCCTCGTTGAGCAACGCACGCAGTCGCACGGGATTTGTTTCCGACGGGGCCTTCCACCAGTCCGGCGGCAGGACCTCGAATCCGGCCGCGCGGAGGACGGCGATGTCATGTGCGAGAAACGTATAGGCCTCTCCCGTATCGAGCGGCACGCCGGCCGGGGATGCCTCCGCCTCGTGCGTGCGCAAGCAGGGGCACAGCTTGACAGCCTGCCCCAGGGCCGTGAGGCCAAACGCCCGCAACAGGTGCGGGGCCTGCTTCAGTTCCCAGACGGAGACGGGGGTCGGGCTTTGCGCCGATTTCACGAACACCTGAAGATGCCAGACGGCGTTCGCGGCGTCCGGCTTCGCCGGCTCTGCGAGCCGCAAGACCAGCCGGCAGTCGGCCGCGTAGCCCAGCGTCAGCGGACGGCGCCAGGCCGACAAGGCCTCGGACAGTTGCTTGAGTTCCTCGCCATCCTCCCATTTCACGAGGCGTCCGTCGCCACGCAGCGAAGCGAGCCAGGCCGAATGCGCCCCCGAATGGCGTCCCTTGAGCGCCTGCGCGCGGGTCAGCGCCGTCGTCACCGCGCTCCGCACCAGACGGTCGACCGCCTGCTCCAGAAAATCGCGGGCTACGGCCACGCGCGCCTCCTCCGACGCCAGTGCGGCAGGCTGCGCGCCGGTCAGGGAGATGCAGGCGGCCGCCGGAGGCACGCACCGGGCCAACTGCTGGAAGCGCCGCAGATCGTCGCTGTCCAGCATGGGCCGCCACGAGCCCTCGTAGTGCCCGCCTGCGATGCACGCGATGTCGGGCAGATAGGCTTGACGGGCGACCAAGGCACCCGCCAGGCGCCAGAGCCGGCTCCAGACGAGGAGCGAACGCCCGACGTGAAGCCGGCGGCCCAGCACCGCGCCATTGGAACAGGCGCTGAGCACCGCGCAGGCTTCGGACCAACTGAGCGGGAGCAGGCTCACGCGCCACGGCACAAGCGCCGGCGGCGGATCGGCAGACCGGGGCAGCGGCCAATCCGGCGGCAGAAATCCCGCATGCGCCGGGATGGGCCAACCGGCATGGCTCGGAAGCCAGGCCACGGCGGGGCGCACATGGTGCGCCCGTGCGGTTGCCTGGCTCTCCGCAAGCGCCTCGACGACCTTGCCCAGCACCAGCGCCTCGGCATTGAACGGCGAGGGGGGAAAGGCTTGGAGATCGGCCCGATGGTTGCCGGTCCGCGCCTGGACGAGCGGTGTGCGCAGGGTGGCGTCCGCACCCGAATGCGGTGCGGCCTCGCCCCAGACCTGGAGGTGCCCCTCCAGCCAACTAGCCTGCAAAATCAACATTCCAATTGGATCTCACTCCTGCAACGGCTTGTCTGAAGACTCGCCCTTGCGCAGCGAATTGGTCTCGCCCTGCCAGCTGAACCACGCGCACTGCTGTGCGACGCGGACCACGCGGACGCCTGTTTTGCTGCGGTCTCCGGCCGCCAGCATCTCGCCGGTATCCAGCATGACGATCTGCTCGCTCCCGTAGGCGATGCCCTTGACCGTGAATCGCGGCCAGCGCCTGACCTCCGGTGAAGGCGGCAAACCGGCATCCGCAGGCGCAGCGGAACTGGCCACCGCTTCGACCCTCTGGGTTTCGACGGCGGACGGGGGAGACGGCACGACGACCCGCACGTTCGTTGCGACAGGGTCAGCTTGCGGTACGGCAGCCGAAGGTGCCGGTGGTGTTTGCCTCGCGACAAGCCCGGCAGGTGTTGACGGTGCAACGGAGGGACTCGCAGCCGCAACCACCGGGTTGCCGCCTTTCGCCGGCCCGTCCGGCCGCCATTGCTTCAGCGCCAACCAGACAACCACCAGGACCAGCAGCAGGACAATGGCCGGCAAGAGGATGGGGACCAGCGCCGGGAACGAACGGGCCCCGAACGCCGTCGGCGGCGGGGCGGGCTGCAGATCCCGGGGTTGCCCGGGGTGGGCGGGCTCGGACGTGGATTCGGTCGGGGGGCTCGGGTTGGCGACAGCAGGCGGAACGGGGCTCGGCCGGGAGGCCGGCGGCAAGGGCCGATCCCGCCGGACGGTCTCGTTCTGCCGACGCAAGGCATCTTCCAGAAGGCTCATTCCGGGCGGCCCTCCAGTTGCGCTTCGGCGCGGGCCACGCAGGCGCCTGTGATCGTGTGGCTTTCAGCCGCAAAGCCCGCCATCAGGGCATAGTCGCAAATGGAGTTGATCAGCCGTGGCACGCCGTGCGAATAGCGATTCACACCCAGAACCGCCTCCGCCGTGAAGACCAGGCTCGCCGACGCGCCGGCGGTGCGCAGCCGATGGTCAATGTAGCCGCCGATCTCTTCCGCTGCGATGGGCGGAATATGGTAGCGGACCGTGATCCGCTGGCGGAGCTGGCGCAAGTCGGGATCTTCCAGACGCGCCTTCAGCTCGGGTTGACCCGAAAGGACGATTTGGATCAGCTTCTGCTGGGCGGTTTCGAGATTGGAGAGCAGGCGGACCTCCTCCAAGGTGCGTTTGGGCAAATCCTGCGCCTCGTCGATGATGACCGCGACAATCACCCCGGCCGAAGCCTGTTCCAGCAGAAAGCGATTGAGCGCCTGCAGCAGCGACAGGCGATCCTGGCGCGCGGGCTTGATGCCGAGGTCGATCAGGATCGAGCGCAGCAGTTGCAGGCCGTTGAGGCCGGGATTGAGGATGAGGGCCGACTTGATCTGTCCGCCGAGATTCTCCAGGACGGCGCGGCAGATGGTCGATTTGCCACATCCCACCTCGCCCGTGAGCTCGATGAAGCCCCGGCGATGGGTGATTCCAAAGAGCAGGTGGTCAAAGGCCGCCCGATGATTGGCCGCAAAATAGAGATACTTCGGGTCAGGCGTAATGCTGAACGGATACTCCTGCAACTGGAAGAAATCAAGGTACATAGGGCATTGCCATTGTGCCAAGCGGCTGCGAAAATGTCGAGTGTTGGATTTTGCGCTGTTGGATTTTGCGCCCGGGGTGATGCCCAAAAGCATTTGACTCTGGCGCCTGCGTATTGCTAGGATCGCCCGCATGCACACAGTTCTGGTATTGGCCTATCTGGATCCCGGCACCGGCAGCATCGTCATTCAGGCGCTGGTGGGCGGTGTATTGGGCGGACTGCTTGTCATCAAGCTGTTCTGGCGGAAAATCGTCGCATTTCTTACGGGGAAACGGGGCGCCGGCGACACGGCGGACCGTCCGACGAATCAGGCGCCCTCGAACGAGAACTAGCGTTTTCAAGGCGTCTTGAAAGTCACCATGGCAAGCGAGCGCGTGAACGGTTCCTTTCGCGATCCCAGCGGCTTCGTGTTCACACGCGATGGGACGCTGTACCGTCAGGTCAACCACAGTTATCGTGCGGAATTCGACGCGGCGGCCGCCGCCGGTCTCTTTGACCGCCTCTGGGAGAAGGGGCTGCTCGTCCGGCATCAGGCGGCCGACCTCGCGCTGGCGCCCGATCCGCAAGGCGCGTACCGGGTCATTCAGCCGGACCGCATTCCGTTCATTTCCTATCCCTACGAGTGGTCCTTCAGCATGTATCAGGCGGCGGCGCTTGCGACGCTTGACATTCAAGCGGAGGCACTCGCGCTGGGCTTCTCGCTGAAGGACGCCTCGGCCTACAACATTCAGTTCGTCGATGGCCGCCCGGTGTTCATCGACACCTTGAGCTTCGAGCGGCATGAAGCCGGACGGCCGTGGGTCGCCTATCGCCAGTTCTGCCAGCATTTTCTGGCGCCGCTGGCACTGATGGCCGGCGTGGACATCCGCATGAGCGCCTTGATGAAGCAGTTCATCGACGGCGTTCCCCTGGACCTGGCGTCGCGGCTGCTGCGCGGCCGGGCGCGATGGAACCCGGGGCTGCTGATGCATGTCCATCTGCACGGCAGGAGCCAGCAGCGCCATGCCGCCGATACGCAAGGTGCACCCGTCTCCCTCCGCAAGGTCGGCAAGCTGCAGTTGCTGGGCATTCTCGACAGCCTGCGCAGCACGGTGCGCAAGCTCCGCTGGGAACCGGCAGGCACCGAATGGGGCGCCTACTACACCTTCACCAACTACAGCGATGCGGCCCTGGCGGCCAAGCAGGCGGGCGTCGCGGACATGATCGACAGGATCGCACCGGCGCAGGTCTGGGATCTGGGCGCCAACAACGGCGCGTTCACGCGGCTGGCCTCCCGCCGGGGCATCCCCGCCGTGGCCTTCGACATCGACCCGGCGGCCGTCGAGAAGAACTATCGCATGATCGTCAACGACCGCGAGCGCAATCTCCTGCCGCTGGTGATGGATCTGACGAATCCCAGCGCGGCGATCGGCTGGGCGAGCCAGGAGCGCGACAGCCTGATGCAGCGCGGCCCCGTCGATCTCGTCCTGGCGCTGGCCCTCATCCACCACCTCGCGATCAGCAACAACGTTCCGCTGGATCAGCTTGCCGGCTTTCTGGCGCGTCTGTGCCGGCACGCGATCATCGAATTCGTCCCCAAGGCCGATTCGCAGGTCGTCAAACTGCTGGCGACGCGCCAGGATGTTTTCCCCGCCTACACCCAGCAAGGATTCGAGGCGGCTTTTGCCGGTCATTTTGAAATCGTCTCGACACTGGCCGTCGAAGGCACCTGCCGCACGCTCTACTGCCTGCGGAGGCGATGACCGATCGTCAGCGGTCTGCCTGAGCCGTGCTAGGTTATTCCCATTGACCCGCCAATGAAAAAACGGAAAACAAAACGGCACATCTTGTTTTTTGCTCCGGAAAACGCTAAAGTTACGACCTGCCACGCATTTTGACGATAGGCAGGGAGTATACCATGCTTTCTAAACACCTCTTGATAGTCGTTGTTTTCCTTTCGTTGACGGCGTGCGCCTGGGCCGCCTGGGAAGATACCGGCGCCCCCGCGAGTCCGGCGCCGACGCGAACCTACACCCAGCCAAACGCCGCACCGGCGCCGCGTCGGCAGGCATCGCCACAGCAGCCGAGGGTTGCGACGCCGCAGCGCCAGCCGCAACCAGTCTATGCGCCGCAGCAGCCGAGAGCGGTGCCGACCCAGCCGCGGCAGGTCCGTCCGCAACCGGGATCTGTGCCGCCGCGTCCGCGCCCGCCGCAGCCGCCGCGCCTACCGCAGCCGCCGCAGCCGGGCTTTTTGCCGCCGGACCTGTATTCGCCCTTTCTGGACGCTCAAGTCGAACCCCGGACCAGCCTCAGCCTCATGTACATCACGGGCGTGGAGGTCAACAATAGCGAGGATGACCTGCTCATGGGGGAGGTCGAATGCCGCTTCACCCTGGTCGAGTGGCGCAACGTCCTGGCAGGCGACATGACCTGGGACATCAGGCTCAAGAGTGTCATCTTCGGGAGCGACGCCAACCTTGCCGTGATGCCCACCGCGCTGCTGGAGCTCCCCCTCGGGCTGGATTGGACCTGGCGATTCCTGAACGGCTGGTCGTTCCAGCTCGGCATGCGGCCGGGCATCTATGCCGATGCCGAGGCCCTGGGCGATGGCTTTGGAATTCCCTTCAAAGGGGTCTTCTACTACGCCGCCACCCCGGAATTCTCGTGGATGCTCGGCGCCGAGGTCCGCCCGGGATGGAACCTGGTCGCCATGCCGCTGGCGGGGCTGGCCTGGGAGCCGGCCGATGCGTTTCGCCTGACGCTCGCCTTTCCGCAAAGCACGGCCCTCGTGACGCTGGGACCCATCGGACTTTACGGCACCGTCGCCTGGCGCAACACCTCCTACGGCATGTCGGGCGAAGAGGGCGCTCCCGAGCAGCTGACGGCGGAGGACCTCCTTTTGGGAGGCGGACTGCAGATTGCCTTCAGCGAGTCTTTCCGGATGGCCTTCGAGGGCGGCCTGCTGATGAACCGCACCCTCTTCGCCGAAGGCAGCAAGCCCAATGATGAACTCGAACTCGAGGACGCCCCCTATTTCCGCGTCTCCTTTGGCGGCGGCTTCTAATAGCGACAGGATTTACCATGGCGGCCCGGATACTGGACGGCAAGCAGTTTGCGAAGAAGTTGACGGATCAAACCGCCATGCAGGCCAGGGCTTGGACGGAAAAGACGGGCGTGAGGCCCGGGCTTGGCGTGGTGCTGGTCGGCGACGATCCTGCATCGGTCTCCTATGTCACCGCCAAGGAGCGGGCGTGCGCCGCCGCGGGCTTTCATTCCGAGGAGCACCGTCTCGCCGCCACGGCCACGCCGCGCGACGTGCTCGCGGTCGTCGAACGACTCAACGCCGATCCGGCCATCCACGGCATCCTCGTCCAGCTTCCCCTGCCCCGCCAGATCGACGAACAGGCCGTCATCGAAGCGATCCGCCCCGACAAGGACGTCGATGGCTTCACCCCCGTGAACATCGGCCGCATGATGATCGGACAGCCCTGCTTCCTTCCCTGCACCCCGCACGGCATCATTCAGTTGCTCATCGACAGCGGCATCGAGACTGCGGGCCGCCATGCAGTCGTCGTCGGCCGCAGCAACATCGTCGGCAAGCCCGTCGCGCATCTGCTCATGCGCAAGGCCCCCGGCGGCAATGCCACCGTGACGGTCTGCCATACGGGGACGCGCGATCTGGCCGGATTCACCCGGCAGGCCGACATTCTGGTCGTTGCCGCCGGCCGGCCGCAAACGGTCACGGGGGCGATGATCAAGCCCGGCGCGGCGGTGATCGACGTCGGCGTCAACCGCATCCTGGACGCCGCCGCGGCCAAGGGCTACCGTCTGGCCGGCGATGTCGATTTCGCCTCAGCCTGCGAGGTCGCGGGCTGGATCACCCCCGTCCCCGGCGGCGTCGGCCCCCTCACCATCGCCATGCTGCTGCGCAACACGCTCGAGGCCGCACAGCGCTGTCGCTAAGCCGCACCCAGTCGGGTGCGGCGTTACGAATTGCGCAAGCCGGCACTTTGGTCTATCATCCACCCATTGTCATCACCTTCAAAGGAAAGCACCCATGAGCAAATTCTTGTACGAACCTTCCAAATGCGTCCCCTTCCGCGATCTGGCCGTGATCGAGCGCTGCCGCAACCTCACACGGGAAGAGCTTGTCCAGCACGACAACCCCGATTTCAAGATCCGGATTCTGCCCGGCGAAGAACTCACCTATCTCTGGTTCAGCGACATCATCGGCCGCATCGCCCAGACCCGCGACGAAGGACGGCGCTGCGTCTTCCTGTTGCCCAATCCCTGGCCCGGCTACCGCCACATCGCCCACATCATCAATGCCGCCCGGATCGACTGCAAGCACGTCTGGGCCTTCGCGATGGATGAATACGCCGACCAGGACGGCAACATCGCGCCGCCGGACTGGGAGTGGGGCTTCACCAACTCCATGGTCCAGTTCTTCTGGAACGAGCTGGATCCCGCCTTGCGCCCCCCGCGCAAGCAGTTCGTCGGCTTCACCAAGCAGAACCTGCCGGTCTACGGCCAGATGATGGCGGATCTGGGCGGAGCGGACGTCGCCTACTTCGGCCCCGGCTGGACGGGCCACCTCGCCTTCGTCGATCCCGACGCCCCCGAGTTCGACCTCCCCCTGGAGCAGTGGAAGCAGGCGAAGGCCCGCATCGCGACCCTCAGCCCCTTCACCCTGGCGCAGAATTCGCTCCACGGCTGCTTCGGCGCCAGCGGCGACCTCGCCCGCGTTCCGCCGAAGGCCGCAACGGTCGGCCCGGCCGAGGCCATCGCCTGCAAACACCGCTGGGACATGCACTCCATCACGATCCAGGGAACCGTGGCCAGCTGGCAGCGTCTCACCACCCGCCTGTGCCTCCACGGACCCGTGACGCCAAGGATTCCCGGATCGATCCTGCAGACGCTCAAAACCGACGTCTTCGTGAGCGAAACGTCGGCCCTGCCGATCGAGCAGACCTGGGCGCTGGGATACTAAGGGGGCGCTTGCAAAACCTCCGGTTTATGCAAGCGTCGGGTTCAGGGTTCGGGGTTCAGTGAGACCTCTGGCCGGCTTTGCCGGCCAGCTGGATCGAGTGGGAGACTTGCCGCATCGTTCTCGTCCTCGTTCTCGAAAGTTTGCATCGAAGACGAGGACGAGGGAGCCACGGATCCCTTCATCGCGCCCCCGACTCGGCATCTGAAGCCGCACTGGATCCCGCCGCCCCCGGCGGCGGGCGAAAAGAGCAGCCGCCCCGACCTTCCATTTCTCTACGGCGGAGGACCGCCGAGTCCATTTCGTCCCTTTGCGCGCCCGGCACCCGGCCTTCGGCGAATAAAACCGAACTGGACCCCGCCGTCCCCGGCGGTAGGCGAAAATGCAAGACGCTACGACGCCCTTTTCACTACGGGCGAGCACGCCCGGCTCCATTTCGTTCTTGATGCACCCGGCAGGGAGCGCAACGCTCAATCGCCAACCGTCGTCGTTGCGAGTTGAACGTTGAGCGCTTGGGTTCTCAGACCGTCAGCAGACTGAGCGTCCGGGTCAGGCTTTCGCGGCTCTCGAGCAGCGGCATGTATTCC
>CAZQKI010000053.1:0-24078 GCA_964592855.1 uncultured Lentisphaerales bacterium | reverse complement strand
TCTTCCCTGCTGGCGGCGTGGGTGCTGCTGGCGATGTCGTGTTCCGGCGCCGAGGGCGTCGATCCGGTCTTTCCGGATGTCCGGGCGCTGGCTTCGACGCCGCTGAACGCCCGCCTGCTCAAGACCACCGAGACGGACGGCATCGTCATCGAGGAAATCATGTACCATTCGGAGATGGATGGCGAGATGAGCGTCGACATCTTCGCCTTCTTCGGCTACCCGAAAGGCGCGAAAGGATTGCCGGCCTTTGTCTGGAACCAGGCCTCGATGGCAAAGGCCTCGACCCATTATGTCGAACTGGGGGCGCGGCGCGGCTACGCCGTCCTCTGTATCGACTATCCCTTTCCGGGCTACCGCTCGACGGGCGGCTATCCGCACAAGGGGCTGGATGTCGGCGACGATCCCGCGAAGGCGCCGCTGGCCCATGCGGCCATCGCCCTGCTGAAGGGCGTCACCTACCTGGAGTCGCGTCCCGAAGTGGACAAGGATCGCATCGGCATGGCCGGTTCCTCCTGGGGCGGCTTCATGACGACGCTCATGGTGGGTGTCGACCCTCGTCTGAAGGCCGGTTCCTGCTTCTTCGGCACGGGCAACCTGCAGCTTGGCTGCTCGTGGTTCGAAGGGGCCTGCGCCGATCCGGTCTACGCCGAGCGCTGGCGGACCACGATCGATCCCGCCTGGCGTCTGGCGAAGTCGAAGACGCCGATCAGCTGGTGCACGGGAACCCCCGACAACTACTACTGGATGCCGTCCCTGATGAAGACGTATGAGATGGCCGGCGGGCCGAAGCATCTGGGCTTGATTGCGAACTGGGATCACGGCCTGCCGCCGGAACTGGACGACGAGGTGCTGGGCTGGCTGGATGTGCACCTGCAGGGCAAGCCGGCCTACCCCGAGCTGACGCCCCTCGCCGTGAAGCGGCAGGGCGAGGGTCTGGTCGCGCGCTGGACGTTCGCCTCGCCGCCGGAGCGGAAGATCGCCTCCGCCGATCTGATGTTGAGCTACGGTGAAGCGGGCAACTGGCGCCGCCGCTTCTGGCAGACTCTCCCCGTTCAAATGAACGGATCGGACTGTACCGCGAGCCTGCCGTCCAGCGCCCTGCCGTACTGGATCAGCGGCACAGTCGTTGAAACGAACGGCTACCGACATTCCACCCCATTGCTGCTGGTGAAGTCGGCGGACCACGGCCTGGCGGGCGTTGCGCCGGACGTCGACTCCTTTGCCGAATGGGGCGGATTCGAAACCAACATGCCGTCCTACATGTACGCCTATCCGCCGATCACGACCTCGCCGGAGGCCCGGAGCGGGAAGCGATCGCTCGTGCTGAAGCCCAAGCGGCACGCGATGCCGCCGGTGCTCTTCATCGCCGGATTGCGCTACCGGCTGGAAGGTTACCTCAAGGCCGCCGCGCCGGCCCAGGTCACGGTACAACTGAACGGGCGCTTCGATGCCGTCAAGCGCCCGGCGGATCAGACGGTCGACGTCGGCGTCGACTGGACGCCCTTCCGCATCGACTATCCGACCGATTCCACCATGATGACGGACCTGTCGCTGACCCTGCTGACACCGGAAGGCAACCCGGTGCTGCTGGACGATCTGAGCTTCCGGCCCGTGGTTGACGGGGAGCGCTAACGGTTTGCGGTAATAATGTGCAGACCTAACATACGGACATGCAGGCACAATATCCACTCAGAATCCAACCGCACCAAAGGCACGAAGGAGAGGTTCTACGATTTCACGACAGGTTTTGAAGAGTTGTTGGCCATGCGTCTTCAGTGAGCCAGTTTCACGGTTGCCAGGCGGTTGATGCTGATGCCCGCTTCCGCCGCTTCGACGGCCAGTTCACGGTGCATGTCCGGGGGATCTCGACAGCCAGCTCAGGCTCGGGAACTCCGCACAGAGCCCCACATATTCCTCATCGTTCTCCGACCAGGTCACTCGGTAAGTATAGTGATCATTTTGTTCGCTGGTGCTCATTTCCCCGGTCGGCATGACCACCCGCACAACGACTACGCGACTACCACTATGCCGATTAAAGGAATGAGACACGCGCAGACGATCGCGGCGATCACACATCCGGACATCCCGCGAGCGGGTGCAGACGACGCGGGCAGCGTGGTTCGCGGCGTGGTCGTGGCGCTCGCGTGGACAAGTTGATTGACACTCGATTGCATCATCCCGATGAAGATCGGAGTGATAATCGTGTAGCCGAGCAGCAAGTTGGCGTACGGGATGACCTGGAAGATGCAAGCCGTGGTTGCCAAGCCGCCATTCCGTCACACCAGCACAGGTCCGATGCGCTTAGTGCGCCTCTGGCGGTCTGTTGCCGGACAACCTCCTCGTCAATGGGGCCTGTCTGCTGACCATCCTTCGCGATGTGGTAAGAACTCATGGGTCAACTCACGTTTCACACCGAATTGGATGGGTTTTCCTCTGCCGTTTGTGCTACTCTTTCAAATTCCATGCGGTGTCTGGGGCCTGGCGGCCGCGATCACGCAGCCGCCCCGGCCTTATTGGCACATTATTTGCTTTTAAGTTGCGCTTCCGAGGAGACATGACTATGGAACAACTGAACATGCTGATGAAACGCACGGCGGGTGCCCTATTGCTGATGGGCATTCTGCTCCCCCTGCCGGTCATTTCCGGGCCCCTTGAGGATGCGCGCGCCCTCCTGGCGGCCGGGAAGCCCGGAGCGGTGGATGCCAAGCTGGGCAACCTGCTTGAACGGCGTCCGGTTTCCAGCGAGGTCCTGATCCTCTCCTTCCAGGCGGCGCTGGCGGATGGACGCCCCTATACGGCGGAACGCCGCATGAATTCGCTGCTGGAGAAGGGCGGAACGGTCGCCCCGAAGCTGATCTTCCAGGCGGCGGGAGTCGCGGGGGAAATCAACAAGACGAGTCTGCGCCGGGAGCGTCTCCTCTTCTTCCTGCGGGAGGAAAAGGGGTGGAACGAGGATGTCGAAGCCGCCCTGCTCGCGGTGTGCCTGGATGGCGGCGACGCCGACCACTTCATCCGCTACATCGCCTCGGCCCCCCCCACGGAGGCGAATTTCGAGATGGGCCTCCGGATGCTGACCCAGATGCGTACAACCAAACGCGTCCCCGACTATGTCAAGCAGCTCAACGCCCTGCTGGCCAAGTTCTCCCAGGATGCTCACCGCGCCCGCATCCTGGCCGAACTCGGTGAAATGATGAACGAGAGCATCGCCGGCATGCACGTGGCGATCTTCGAGGTGCTGGGACGCTACGGCCTGCACGACCAGCCTGCCTTCATCAGCCTGATCACGCGCCGGCCGGAGTGGGGCGCGGCCGCGACCATCGACTATTGCTCGCGGAACAAGGTGCTGCTGCCGGCCGACGTGTTTAACCGCATCCGGACCTTCGATGCGATCAAGGAGCCTGCCGAGCGCACGGCCCTGGGCCAGAAGCTCCTGCAGATCGAGACCCTGTGCGTGGCCAGCAACCGGGCCGAACACCTCCGCGCCTACTACGAGACGATCATCCGCACGCCCGATGTCTTCCTGGTGCCGAATGCGGTGCTTGTCGACTCCGGCAAGCTGGCGACCCTCTACGCCTCGCTGGTCCGCGGCTACTGGGACCGGCTCGATGAAATCCGCGACCTGGGCGCCGAGTGCATCACCCGCAAGGTCTGGACGGATGCCCATGTGGAAACGCTGAAGAAGACCTATCCCAACGCCTTCGATGCGCGGACGCTGGTCTGGCCGACGATGGCGGAGCAGGCGCGCGCGACGAAGGACCTCGCCCCCACCAAGGCGCTGTTCGCCGCGACCGCCAACCGTGCCGACATCCGCTGGCTCTGCCTGGGGTATCTCTCGGAACTGGGCGACGGCGCGACGGTCAAGGAGATCGTCACCGAGCATGTCCTGAGCCGTCCGCTGGACTTCGACGGCGAGAATGTCGGACGCCAGCTGCTGGGCTGCGCCAGCCTGAGCGCCATCGACCGCGTCAACGTCCTGAAGGGGCTCTTCGCCAAAACCGGCTATACGCTCGCCTGGAAGAAGCTCGTGGAGTGGAATCAGAATCCACTCAAGGACGATGCGAACTACCAGGCCTTTGCCAAGACCGTGGTCGAGGGCGCCAAGGGCAATGATCCGCTGATCGCCGAGTGCGTCGCCTTGAATGCGCAGCTCAACGGCGCCGACAATTCCGTGTCGCCCGAGGCGCATGTGATCGTCGCCCGCGCCGTCAAGCTCTACCCCGGGACCTACCCCGATCCGAAGCGCTTGCAGGCCTCGGAAGTCTTTGGTGCAATCTGGAACAAGTATCAGGCGCTCACGGCGAACAGCCGTCCGGACGCCGGCCAGTTCGTGCTGCAGATGACGCCGAAGGCCGGCCCCAAGGCCAACTGGGGCCAGCTCATCAACGCCGCGCGCCAAAGCCAGAACATCACCAATTTCATCGTGATGGCCAACGCCTACGCCAAGCTGTTTCCGGCACGGGCCGATGAAGTCCGGGAGATGGTCTATCCGGCGAAAAGCACGACGGCGACGCTGACGCCCTATTATGGCCAGATGACGCCCGATGGCGCCGCCCAGCATGTGACGGCCAACTGCGAACGGTGGACGCAAGCGGTCCAGCTTCGCGAACTCGGCGCCCTGTACCAGGCGCAGGACCTGAAGAAGATGTCCCCCGTCATGATCGACCGCATGCTCGTCACCTGGCAGCGTCTGGCGCCCACCAACGCGTATGTCGCGCAGATCCCCCTGGAGGATCTGGCCGTCAAGCTGTTCGATCAGCGGGTCGGCGCCGAATCGTCGCGGGTGCAGTTGCTCGGCATCTTTGCGCGCGCCGGCAAGCTGGAGGCGGGGCTGACGCGCTATCTGGCCGCGGCCCGGAAGCTCGATCCCGTCTCCCGGACCCGCGAGATCTTCAACCTGTTGAACGCGGGCATCGCCGACCTGGGCTGGCTGGTCGCCGTCGAGCCCGAGGCGACCGCGCCCACGAAGGTCCAGTTCGGCGCGGTCCTGCGCGACGAGCTGCTGCCGGCCTTGCTGGCCACACCGCGGAAGAGCAGCGCCTTGCTGATGCCCGTGCAGGGCTCGTGGTTCCTGGAATCCCTGAACACCCTGGCGCTGCGCGCGAAGCAGGAGGATGCGATCAAGGCCGCCGTGGCCGGCGTGGCGCGCGAAATGACCCTGCGCGTGGCCGACGGCACGCCCGTGCAGACCGACACCTGGCGCCTGCACACCATGGCGCGGACGGCCTTTGCCCAGGCGCTCGACCAGCAGGCCCGGGCCGACCTGGCGCATGTCGCGCGGATCGTGGGCGCCTCGTTCAACAACGACGTCGACCGCGACGGGACCGTCATCCTCCAACTGCTGGAGAGCGCCAAGAAGGCGGAGTGCTGGGAGCCGCTGCACATCGTCGCGGGGACGCTGGAAGTGGAGGGCGCCCTCTCCGCGAGCATCACGCGCCTCCGCGCCGAGGCCGCCACGCACATGCCCGGCATCTACCCGGTCCCCGAGAACGACCCCACCTATCCGCTTTATGTCGCCGCCGACGAACTGGAGCGCAACAACTCCGAGCGCGCCTGGACGCTGCTGCGTGCGTCCATGGCCCCCTTCGAACGCGAAGCCATCAAGCTGCCGCCCGGCTTCGTCGCCTGGGGCGTCGAGCAGCTTCGCCGGGCGCGCGGCGACAAGGACGTCCTCCTGCTGAAGGCGCGCACCATCGCCGACCAGCTGCTGGCCCGCGAAGCCTCGCTGACGCCGGAACTGGCCGCATCCATGATGCTGACCCGCGCCGAGTGCTTCCGCGACCAGCGCAACTACGAGGCCGCCCGCCTGGAGTACCAGACGCTCCGCAACAACCCCGCCTACAAGAAGACCAAGGCGGCCCGGCGCGCCATGTTCCGCGACGTCGACCTGCTCATCGAGATCGGCAATGCCGGGGCGGCGGAGGCCATCATCGAGTATTGGATGTCGCAGCCCGACGTCGAGATTCAGTCGCAGGCCCACTACTTCCTGGCGCGCATCGCCTTCGACCGCAAGGACTACGAGGAGACGCGCAAGCAGCTCGACAACGTCTTCACCCTCGACTTCACCCATACCGAGGCGCGCCTCCTGCACGGCGCCTGGAAGCTCGCCACCAACTACGAGGTCGACGACACGGCCGTCCTCGTCGGCGACCTGACGGACCGCACCCTGATCCGCCCCGGCCAGCAGCTGACCATCACGGTCCAGGACCGCAACCTCGGCGTGGCGGGCGGGGGGAGCAGCATTCCGGTGCAGGTCGTCACCTCCAGCGGCAAGGATTCCGAAGCGCTGGCCCTCTATCCCTCGACGCGCGACCCCTATCTGTTCCGCGGCGTGATCGACACGGTGCTGGGTCCGGCGACGCCCACCAACCGCGTGCTCGAACTGCGTGGCGACGACGTGGTCAGCTACGTGGTCGATCCGGCCTTTCTGAAGCTGCGCGGGCTCGCGGGTTCGCCCGTCAAGGATCTGCGCGTGGTGGACGATGCGCGGCTGGCCGTCGGCGCCGGCGCCCCCCAGGCGGAGAGCGGGCGGCCGGAGGCGGAACTCGAGCAGATGATCGCTTCGTCGAACACGGAGCGCAGCCGCACCGGGACCGATCTGGCGCAGAGCCTGCGCCCGGGGAATCCGCTCTACGTGGTGGTCCGCGACCGCGACCGCAGCACCACACCCGAACCGGACACCATCTTCGTCGAGGCGAAGACCACCTCGGGCGACACCCTGGAGAGCGTCAAGCTCGATGAGACCGGCCCCTTCACGGGCGTCTTCCGCGGCGTGATCCCGACCGCGCTTCCCCCGCCGCGCGCCGCGGCGTCCGACACGGCCGTCGGTTTCAATGTCGGCGACACGATCAATTCGACCCGCGAAGGCGTTTGGCGCAGCGTGCCGGACTCGGCGGTCGGCAAGTGGCTCGAGGTCGACACGATGGGGTCGCACAGCATCAGCAATGTCGCGCTGATGATGGCGGATCCCTCGGCCGTCCGCTCCATCCGCCTGACGGGGCGCCTGATCGACGAGACCCTCATCCTCGGCAGCCTCCCCATCGACGATGTGACCAAGCGCTATGGGCTCAGCTTCCAGATCGCCGATGGACGCAAGCTCAACCAGGAAGCGGCGATCCGCACCGCCTTTGCCAGCGCCAAGGCGCCGGCCGCGAAGGTCGTGACCAACCTCGTCTTCACACCCTTCGCCCGCAACCGCGACGTGGCGCAGAATGCGCTGCTGCGGGGGGCCTTCGCCCTGCCGGACGGCCTGCGGCAGCTGCGCCTGCGGATCGTCGCCTCCGACACCAAGGGCCGCACGCTGGCCGGCCTGTGGATGGCCATCGCCCTGGACGGTGTCACCGTGTTCATGGGGCAGGGCAACAGCCTGCACCGCCGACTCGTTGCGATGGATGTCGAGCCCGGCGCGCACCGGCTCGAGGTTTTCGTCAGCGCGCAGTATCCGGAAGACGGCTTCGAGATCCTGTATGAGCCGGAAGGCGAGGCGCCGCGTCCCTTCCCGCTGGTCTGGTGCGATCCGCAGACGGCCCCGGCGCTTGTCGGCTTCCTGAAGGACCGCGCGGTCATCACGCGCGACAAGGGGGGCTTCACCGCGACCTTTGCGCAGCCGGAGCGACTGCGCGTCCTCCGCTGGGAGTTTCTGGACTACACGGGCCGCGAAATCAGCGTGCAGAAGCTCTACGTGCAGGATGCGGCGGGCAAGCTCGTCATTCCCGTGGCGAGCGACTACAGCGATGCCCTGCAGAACAAGACGCTGGAAGTGGCGCCGGGCGACCAGATCATGGTCAACTACCAGGACGAGGTCACGTCCAGCGGCGAGAAGCGCGTGCATCAGCGCGTCCTCCGCTCCTCGTTCAACGACGCCATCGCGAACTTCTACTTCGAGGAGCTGCGCGAAACGCGCTACGGCAATGAAGAGTACCTGCACGAGGCCTACCGCTTCGTTCCCGGCGACACGCTGATCGTCAGCGTGCTGGACCCCGATGCCGACACCTCGCCCGAGGCCGAACGCGTGAAGGTGAAGGTCGAAACCCGGTCGGGCAAGAGCGCCGTCCTGGAACTGGTCGAGCAGACCAAGCAGTACCAGAACATCAACCGCAATTACACGCAGGACGGCAGCGAGGGCATCCACGGCGGACACTTCCTCGGCCTGCTGCGCACCGCCTCCGCAACGTCCACGAATGCCGCGTCGAAAGCCCTTCCCATCGGTCAGGGCGATGTGATCACGCTGGCCTACTATGACCGTGAAAACACCCGTCCGGGCGTGCCGATCGAGCGCGTGGCGCAGGTGCAGGCCGCGCAGGCGTCCGCGCCGCGTCTGACGTTCTTCAACGCCTCCGTGGAGCGCGAAGAGGACACGAGCCAGGACGCCAAGCTGCGGCTGGCGCAGATTCGCCGGCGCCCGGGCAACGAAAATGTCGAGCGCCTCTACCGCGACCAGATGATTGCCGTGGCGATGTTGGATGCCGAGCTGGCCGCGATCGGCTCGAATGCCGTTCCGGTCAATGTCGCGGTACCCGTCCCGATCCAGGTTTCCGACGCCGCCCGCGCCCGCCATTCGGCCAGCACGCTGATGGTCGAAGTCGCCGCCGGCAGCGAACTGAAGGCGGCCGCCGAAGCGGGTCGCGAGCCGGCCGTCGTCAAGATGCCCCTGAGCCTCGGCTCGGGCTTCCCCGGTTTCCGCGCATCCGTCGGCCAGGGCGGGGCGCCGGGCGCCCGCGTGACCGGTGACTTCCACGGGCTGATCCATCTCCGCCTGGGGCCGCCCGATCCCGCGGCCGAGGTCGAGGAGGACGCGCCGCCAGAGCTTTCCGTCAATGGCGCCGACACCCTGCGCATGCGCGTCCTCGGGGAGAACGGCGACGTGCAGATCGAGCGGACGCTCAAGCTGGTCTCCCGCGCGCGGCTGTCGCTCATGGACAGCACCTATTCGGCGGAGCGTCTCTCCGCCCACGTCGGCGAACGCTTCTTCGTCATGGTGCATGACCCCGACCGCGACACGGGGCCGGACTCCGATGTGATCAATGTCGAAGTCACCGCCATGACGCAGGGGCACACGCGCCGGCTGACCTTGAAGGAGACGCTGCCGCACTCCGGCATCTTCAGCGGCACGCTCCGCCCCGTGATCTTCGGCCCGAAGGAGGCCATTCCCTCCGTGGCGACGGGCGGCGTCGCGACAGCCGGCCAGGAGCTTGATGATCGTCTGGCGGTCAAGTACGGCGATCAGGTGCGCTTCCGCTATGTGGACGAGGTGACGCTGCCGGGGATCCAGCCGGGGCCGATCGAAGTCGTAGGTCGGGTCTACAAGGGGTCGGACGGCAATGTCCGTCTCTTCAGCAAGCGCTTCCGCGACAGCGACATGGCGGTTCTGGTCCAGTTCCGACTGGCGGAATGCCTCTTCGAAACGGCCAAGGAGCATCGTCGTCTGAAGCAGCCTGAGCGGAGCGCGGAAGCCATCGAGGAGGGCAAGTTCATCCTCGAGGAGGCCCTGCGCAACTTCCCCGACACCGCGCACGTGGTGGAGGGCGAATACCTGCTGGCCAACCTCTACCAGGAACTGGCGATGGAGCAGAAGGAGGCGAACAACGCCAACGCGGCGGCGCCGCTCTTCACCGAGGCGCTGGCGCGGTTCTCCGCGATCCTGAGCACCTGGCCCGACAGCAAGTTCGGCGCACGCGCCCAGTACCACAAGGCGCTCTGTCTCGAGATGCTGGGCGACTACAACCGCGCCAGCGAAGAGTATGTGAAGATGACCTATCTCTTCCCGGAGTCGCCGCTCGTGGGCGACGCCTCGATCCGCCTGGCCACCTACTACTACACGCAGGAGAAGCGGTATGACATCGCCGGACGCATCTACTCGAGCTTCCAGAAGCGTTTTCCGACGCATGAGAAGGCCGACCGCGCGCTCTTCATGAGCGCCCAGTGCCACATGAAGGAGGCCGAGCGCCTGATGTACGAGTACCGCCAGGAAGGGGCCAAGGGCCGCAATCCCGCCGACCTGGTCAACGAGGAGTACGTGGCGGCGGTCGAAGCACTGAACACGCTGATCGAGAACTACCGCGAGACCGCCAGTGCCGGACTCCGGGCCCAGGCGCTGTACTGGGCGGGCGACGCGAGCTTGCGTGCGCAGGTCTACGAGCAGGCGTACCTCTATCTGAAGCGGACGGTCTTCGAGTATCCCGAGACGGAGTGGGCGCGCCGTGCGCGCGGCCTGCTGCTGCAGGAAGCCAAGGCTTTTGAAGGGCTGGAGTAGGCGATGCGGCTGGATTATTCAAGCAGGTTGAGCCCCTCGAACCCGCCCCTGCGGGCGCGACTGGCGGTGCTTCTGGTGAGCGGACTGGTCCTCGTGGCGTCGCAGGCCCGGGGGGGGGACGCCAGCTGGAGCTGGGTGCTGCCGGTCGCGATCTACCAGAACCTCGACTTTTCCGAGCGGGCGGGGATCGACCGCGCCCGCGCCGCCTTCCACCGGGCCGAGGACGCCGCCCGGCGGAATGCCCCCGTCGCCGAGCTCATGCCGCTCTACCGCGCGGCGGCGGCCGAATGGAAGAAGTTCCAGTTGCAGTACGAAACGACGGCCTCCGACGGGGTCTCGGCCTATGTCCTGTTCATGCAGGGACTCTCGTTGCAGGGCGCCCGCGACCGGAATGCCGCGATCGCCGCCTACACGGAGCTGCTCGACTACTTTCTCGACGAGCGCTGGATTTCCACGGCCGCTCTGTTCTACATCGGGCAGGCCCATCTGGACAACGGCGACGACCGGAAGGCGATGAACACCTTCCAGTCCCTGATCGACGATCCCGGACACCTGAAGCATCCCCTGGCGGCGCGCGCCCTCAACCGGCTGGCCGCCATGAACTGGCGGATGAAAAAGCCGGCCGAGGCGCTGGAGTACTGGCGGCAGGGCGTCACCGCGAATTTCAAGGCGGTCGCCCGCGAGGACTACAACGAGATCCGCGACCAGTATGCTCAGGCGCTGTCGCTGCAGGGCAAGTGGAGCGACTACGAGGCGCTGATCTTCGACGACATTCCGGCCGACGCGCTGAAGCGCCGGACGGAGGCCGTGCAGGCGGGGGTTGAATGGCTGCGCAACCGCATGTACCATGCCTGGAGCGCGTGGTATTACGATGCCAATTTTCCCGAGGACAAGCGCGAGGCTCAGCGGAGCGAATGGCGCCGTCAATTGGCCGCCTGGCACGACGGGCAGCGGGCGCTGTTCGCCTCCGCGGAGCGTCCGTGGGATCACGCGGTCCTTTCGTTCCGGCTGTGGCGTGAATACAAGCACGAGGAAGCCGTCAAGCGCGTGCCCGAAGTCTCCAAGCTCCTGAACGCCCTGAAGCTCGACGATGCGGCAAAGGCCGCCTGCGCCCGCGACTTCGCGATTCTGCTCTGCGATTGCCGGATGTTCGACGAGGCCCGCACGCTGCTGCCGTTCGTCAAGGACGTGACGGCGAACCGGTGGCTTTCCTACGAGATTGAGAACCGTGCGGATCAGCTTCCCGCCGCCCAGCTGGCGCTGGAAGAGCTGGTCGGCAGCCAGGACCCCGCCGAGTCGCTGAAGGCCAAGAAGACGCTGGCCTGGTTTCACAAGGAGCGCACGCGACAGTACGACAAGGCCATCGCGCTTTACCTCGACATCTCGGAGCCGCCCTGGAGCTTGTGGAACCTTCAGGAATGCTACCGTCGCGCGGGCAAGAAGCTCGAAGCGTACACCGTCCTGACCGAACTGGCCAGCATCTTCCCGGCGGAGGCCCCCCGCGCCGTCTGGACCCATGGACAGTACCGCGAGCAGGACGGCGAAAAGGACAAGGCCATTGCGCTCTACCGCCGGCTGCTGTCGCAGCCCGAGTGGAAGAAGACCGGGGAGTCGTCCCAGGCGCATCAGGCGCTGGAGCGCCTGGGCATCGCCACGGGCGGCGCGGTCATCAACGAAGTGCGGTAGGACGTTTATTGGATGTGACGAGAGAACAGAGGAACGCAACATGAAGTCATTCGGAATAGCCATCCTTATATTGAGTATCGGACTCCTGGTCCGGGCCCAGGAGGCCGTCCAGGAGGGCGAGGCGGCCACGGGCAGCTCGCCGGCGCAGGTCGAATCCCGGGCCAAGCGGATGGTCGAGAACGCCATCGAGCTGCTGGTCAACGGCGAGGAGGAGCGCGCCGTCGGCATGCTCGAAGCCGTGCCCCGCATGTTTGCGGATGCGCCGTCGCGCTTCCGCGCGCATCTGGAACTGGGACGCCATCTCACGGAGAAGCGGCAATTCGACCGCTCGGCGGCCGAACTGCGGCGGGCCTTCACCTCCGAGGAACGGGACCTGCAGGCCGAGTCGCTGCTGCTGCTGGGCCGCTGCCAGCTGGCGCGTGGCGAGTCGGGTGATGCGGCGATGATCCTCCGCCGCGTGACGCAGGACTATCCGACCAGCATCTTCGCGAACGACGCCTTCTTCACGATCGGCCAGATCCATTTCGACGCCGGACGCTGGGCCCGCGCGGCGGAGGCCTTCCAGATGGTGGGCACGGCGGTTCCCGAGGATGGCGCCACGAACGCCTTCGTCCTGGCCGAAGCCGGCCAGCGCATCTTCATCCACGTCATGGACAAGGACCTGGCCGTGTTGGCGGCGCTGGGCGAGAAGGAAACGGTCGAACTCGTGAGCCGCTCCGGCGACCGCGAGAAGGCCACATTGGTCGCCTTCGGCCGCGGCGATGGCGATTTCCTGGCTTCGGTCCTGACGGTGACGGAGCCCTCCAAGCCCTACGACGAGATGCTGACCGTGCAAGGCGCCGAGGCGATCACGGTGAACTACGTCGACCAGAACACCGAATCGGGCGCCGTCAAGCTGGTGAAGGAGGCGCAGGCCCGCATCGTTTCGAGCGGGGCGCTGGCCTTCATGGACGGCGCCCAGCGCCAGCGCGTCCGCGGCGTTTTCGCCGACCAGCCCGCCTTTCTGCGCCTGCGCGACCTCGACCTGGACACGACGGCGCAGCCGGACCGCGCGACCGTGAGCGTCAAGGCCATGTACCGCGAGCGTCCGCCAGCGGTCGAGGGATCCGACGCCGCTCCGGCCGCCCCGGCGCCGGATGCCCCGTGGCTGGAGCGCGGCCGGGTCGACATCCCGCTGGTGGAAACCGAGCCGCGCAGCGGCATCTTCTCCGGGCGCCTGGTTCCCCGGCTGGTGAATATGGCCACGAACGCGCCGATCGTCGAGCTGGGCCCCGGCGAACTGGCCGTGCAGCCCGAGGACAAGCTGGTCGCGACCTTCGCGGATGCCGCCCACCTCCGCGGCAACACGCCCGAGGAGCGCCAGGCCGATGTCGTGGTCCTGGTGGGCGGCAGCACGGAACCGCAGAGCATCGTCGCCCACGCCAGCGACGCGGCCATCCAGGCGCGCAAGCTGCTGCTCGAGGCGCAGCTGCTGCACAAGTGGGGCAACATCTTCAAGGAGGTCGGCCTCAACAAGCACGCCGCGGACAAGGCGGAGGAGGGGCTGCAGCGGGTGGACGAGCTCATGTCGCTGGCGGCGCGCTTCAGCCTCGAGCGCAAGCTTGTCGAGGAGGCCTTCGCGGTCAAGTGGGATCTGCAGCTCGTCCAGGGCAACCTCTCCGACGCGATCGCGACCTGCCGCGCCCTGGTCCGCCTCTATCCCGACACCACGCTGGCCGACCGCGCGTTCATGCAGATCGGCAATGCGCGCATGCAGGACAAGAAGGACACCTATGCGATCAGTTCCGCCATCCAGGTCTACAATGCCGTCCTGTCGCTGCCGTCGTCGCCGCTCAAGGCCGAGGCGCAGTACCGCATCGGCGAGGCGATCGAGCAGCAGATCAAGATGCGTCTGCGTTCCGGCGAAAAGCCCGACTTCGCTCCCGCGATGGTCGCCTTCAAGCGCTGTGCCGAAGCCTACCCCGAATCGTCCTATGCCGGCGACTCGTTCAAGCGGGTGGTTGACTATTACATCGGAACACGCGACTATGCCCGTTCGGTCGAGACGCTGGAGCGGGTTTTCCAGGACTATCCCGATGCGCCGTGGCTGGACGAGATGCTGTTGAAGTGGGGCGTCGTCCACCACCGCATGGGCAATCGCGAAGAGGCGCTGGGCAAGTTCCAGCGGCTGGTCGAGGAATATCCGGGCGGACAGGCGGCGCAGCAGGCGGCGGCGTTCCTGCAGCGCTTGAGCAACTGATACATGAAGGGAGAACGGTTATGATGGGTTACCTGTTGGATGGCGGCTGGTTGATGCTGCCGCTGCTTTTCTGTTCGATTGGCTTGCTGGCGGTGGTCATCGACCGCACCCGCGCCTTCCGGGCGGCGTCGATCGACCACGAGTCGCTCCGCAAGGAGGTCCGCACGGCGGTGAACGCGGGCGAATTCGGCCGTGCCATTGCGCTCTGCGAGAACTCGACCGGCCCCGTGGCGGCCACGATCCTGGCGGGCCTGCTCCGCCTGAAGCGGCTCAAGGAGCGGAACAAGAGCCCCGAGGAGATTGAAATCACGGTCAGCAAGACGATGGAGGACTACGCGCCGAAGGCCATGCACGGCCTGGAGAAGCGACTCAATGCGCTGGTGCTGATCGCCTCGCTCTCGCCGCTGCTGGGTATGACCGGCACCGTGACGGGGATGATCCGCTCCTTCGGCGTGATGGCCTCTGCCTCCGGCCTCGACCCCGGAGCGGTCGCCGGCGGCATCTCCGAGGCCCTCATCACGACGGCTGCCGGTTTGCTGATCGCCGCGCCCGGCGTGGTGGCCTACAACATGTTCGTCCGCAAGGTCGAGGAATACACCATGGCCATCGAAGGAAGCATCTCGGACCTCGTGGAGGCAGTGAGCGAATCGTGAAGCGCTTTCGCACACGGCCGTCGGATGTTGCGCCAGACCTGACCTCGTTTGGCGACATCGCCTTTTTGCTGATCATCTTCTTTGTCCTGACGACCAGCATGGCGCGGCCCTACGGCCGGCCCATGGAGATGCCCTCGGCGGCGGCGCCGCCACAGGCTAGCGCCGCGCCGCGCATTCCCTCGATCAACATCCTCGCCGACCGCATCCTCTACACGGAGGGCGAAGGCGCCGAGCGCGAACTCAACATGACCGAACTGCGGGCGGAGCTCTGGAAGAAGCAGTTCGCCAAGCTGGACCCGAAGCAACGCCTGGTGGTGCTGGAGACCGCCGAGAACGTCGGCTATGAACGCTATTTCCAGGTTGTGACGATGATCGCCGAGGCGGGCGGCGTCGTGGCGATGCTGAGCGACTAGAGAATCCGCAATGATCCGTAAACGAAAACGTGCCGATCTTGTGCTGCCGCTGACTTCGTTCGGGGACATCGCCTTTCTGATGATTATTTTTTTCATGCTGGCCTCGAACTTCATGAAGACGGCCAACATGGAGCTGACGGAGCCCCGCAGCAGCGGCCTGGAGAAGCAGGAGCCGGCCAAGGCCTCCGTGGTTCTGGACGAGGAAGGCGTGCTCTGGTACGAGGGCGCCGTTTGCACGTCGCAGGAACTGGTGGGGCTGCTGAAGGAACGTGCCGAGGATCTGCGCGGCGCCCCGGTGCATGTGCGCATTCATGCCGGCCACCCGCGGCGCACCTTCATGCCGATCATCGAGGCCGTCAGCGAGGCTGGCGTGAAAATGGTTTTGACAGGAGAGTTGGAGGAATGACAGCATGACCAACGTAGCAGGCAACACAACCCCCGCACGGGCGGGAACACGCGAGCCGGATGAACTGCTCGTGGAAGTTCGGCGATCCATTCTGGGCTTCGCGCTGATCGTGTCGACGGTCATCCATGTCGTTTTGATCGGGGGATCCTCCTTCAGCCTCTATCGCGACTGGGGGAAGTACGGCTTCCACACCCCGTCGACGATCAATCTGCTCAAGAACCAGGAACTGCGCGAGGCCGATGATGCGGCCCGCAAGGCCGCCGCCGAAGCGAAGGCCGCCGCGGCCGCCGCCTTTGCGGCCACCAATGCGCCTGCCGCCGCCGTCGCATCATCCGCACCCGCGGGGGACAAGGGCGGCACGACGACCAACACCGGCGCCATCAAGCCGCCGGAAGTCCAGCCGCTGCCACCGAAGAACGACTTCACGTTTGGCGAGGATCTGAAGCTCGATTGAGTGCTTCCGCGTCCGTTCAAAGCGAATAACCGATGCCGTTCGAGTCCTCCATTCCCGATCCTGCCTCGCGTCCTTCCCTGGGCGTGCGTTGCATGGATGTTTTCTTCTCGGCGCTGACCTGGCTGCACCGCCTGCTGGGGTGCTGGCTGACGCAGGCCATAGCCTGGGCGTGGACCCGCCAGAGTCGGCTGTCGCTCGCCCTCAAGTTCAGCATCGCCGCCTTCGGGCTGGCCCTGTTGTCGGGAGCCGTGGCCTGGCTGCTGCCGGTGCGCTATGCCGCGTGGGCCGATTTTTCGCCCGCCCATGTGCGCCTGCTGGAGGTCAGCGGCGAATGGGCCAAAGGGCTGCTGCTGGCCCGCTGGGCCTGGGTGACCGCCGGCTTGTCGCTGCTGGCGGCGGCCGCCGCCTGGTGGCGTCGCAGCGCCTCCCTCTGGGTGCTGAAGGCATCCTGGACCGCATTTGCCCTGCTGTGGGGGGCCACCCTGCGCTGGGCGCTCGTCGCCCCAGCCATTCTGAATAACGGGGACTACCGTAGTTTCGACAAGCTCGCCCGCAACGAGCTTTGGACCTGGGCCTTTTTGACAGGCCCCGTCGTGGCGCTCTGGCCGCTGCTGATGCTGGTGGCGCTGCTGATGTTCGGCACCCGGCGCTGGTACACAGGGGCGGAGACGGGACGGGTGCTGACCGGTGATCGCATCATCGGCAATTTCCGCACGGGTGGACGGGACCGGCGCCTGCGCAGTTCGATCTACTGGGCGGTCGGGCTCTTCCTCTCCGTGCTGGTCCTGCCGATTCTGATCCGCGGCTGCGGCTGGGAGGAACCCTACGGACTCGTGAAGGGGAGCGGTGAGGTGCAGGTGCAAGTCGTCAAGATGAAGCGCGCACCCCAGAAGCAGAAGCAGAAGAAGCTGACGGTCAATCCCTGGAGCCCGTACATCCTTGAACGGATGAACATCGACGACCTCAAGACCCTCGCGGAACTCGAGGAGAAGACCCGCGACACCTACCAGGCCGACCAGACCAGCGGCAAGCTGGGCAAGGGCGGCGGCAAGGGCGGCGGCTGGCCCAAGGGCATGGAAGGGGCGAATGTCCGCTTCATCCGCCTCCGGTACAACGGAGGCGACTGGGATCAGGACATGGGCAAGGGCGCCGACTACAACCTGCTGATCCGCTTCAACCAGTTCACGGGGCTCCCCATTGCCCGCGAAACCGAATCGCGCGAGATCGAGCGCCTGCCGCTCTTCCCAAAGAAACGCTCGCCTCCCTTTGTCTTCCTGACGGGCCGCGGCAACATCAACATCAGCAACCGCGAGGCGAAGATTCTGCAGGAGTACTGCGAGCGCGAAGGCGGCATGCTCTTCATCGACAATGGCGGCGGCCAGTTCGGGTCGAATGCGCGACGGATGCTCGCCCGCGTCTTCCCCGGCAAGAATCTCGTGGACATCGCCAACGACGACCCGATCTACCAGGCCCCCTTCGTCTTCCCGGACGGCGCACCCCCCTTCTGGCACCACGACGGCAACCGCGCGCTGGGCATCCGGCACGAGGGGCGCTGGATTGTCTTCTATCATCCCGGCGACATCAACGATGCCTGGAAAGATGGTCATTCGGGGGCCGCGGCCCAGGTGGCCGACCAGGCCTACAAGCTGGGCGTGAACGTCATCTACTACGCCTTCAATCAATACTACAAGCGCCACTACGAACAGGAGTGAGCCATGTTCAGGCAGGGGATTCCGGGTTGTCTGCTGTGCGGGTTGCTGGCCTGCTGCGGGTGCCGCTCCACCGTTGGCCTTCCCGGTTCCGGTGGCCCCGAGCGGGCGGGGACCATCCCGGTGCTGCAGTACCGGCATCTGGTCAAAACCGAGCCGCGTCCCTTGCAGATCCATGCGGTGCGCTATGATTTGAAGGATCGCGAGTTCGAGGTGGCGTGCATCGTGTCGACACCCGATCCCGATGGCGCCGGGCCTGCCGAAACCAACCTCTCCCATCCCGAATTGACCGTCACCAACCGCGGCCTGTTTGTCGCCGTCAACACCAACCCCTTCGTTCCCGTCGCCAATGCCCTGGGGATCACGCCCAAGAGCTACATCCATGGCTGGCCGGCCGACATCTCGGGCGTGGCGGTCGAGGATGGCGTGCGGCGCAGCGTCCGCGACGGCAGCGGCTGCAACTTCTGGATCGACAGCACCGGCCTACCGGTGATTTCAGGCGATGAACCACCCGCCGATGTCCGGCAGGCGGTCGGCGGATTCAACATCGTTCTGAAAGACGGCGTGATCACCGTGCCGGTTTCGAACGGCAAGAACCTGGCGCCGCGCAGCGCCGTCGGTTTCGATCAGACGCGGCGCTGGCTCTGGATCGTCGTGATCGACGGCCGTCAGCCGGGCTACAGCGAGGGCGTGGATCTCCATGAAGTCGCGGAGATTCTGCAGGAGCTGGGGTGCAGCGACGGGTTGAACCTGGACGGCGGCGGCAGCAGCGCGCTGTTCCTGGCCGACACGTACGCGGGCCCCGTGAGGCTGATTAACAAGCCCTCCGGTCTGCTGACGCGCCCGATCCCCGTGTTGCTCGGCATCCGCAAGCGCGGGGATTGAGGCGCCAGGGCGCTCGCTCAGGCTACTCCTGGGAGATGGCTTCGACGGGGCATTCGCCGGCGCAGGCGCCGCAGTCGACGCATTCGTCGGCATTGATCACATACTTGTCCGCGCCTTCGCTGATCGCCTGAACGGGGCAGACGTCTTTGCACGCGCCGCATTTGACGCACTTGTCGTTGATTTTATAAGCCATGATGAAACATCCTTGCTAAGCAACCGATTCAGCCAACTTCGCCGAACGCGAAGGAAGGCGCAATGATCGGAAATGAGCGCACATTATACGTTTCCGAATGGGCTTGCGCAACACCAAGATTGCAAAGTATTACGATGACAAACATGTGAAATCCCGCTACACTCATCTCGTGATGTGGAGTGGTCGTTGGTGATTGCATGCAGGGTTGGTCGTTATATAGGCGGAGCAGGAATGTCCGCAGCGAAAACGAGGGAGTAGAAATCATGTTTGATATCAGCGCATGATGCAGCGCGGAAAGCGGGGCGGTCATGAGAAACAAGAGGAAACAAAGGGTGGGCAACGATCCGCAGTTGGAGATGACGCCGATGATCGATGTCGTCTTCCAGTTGCTGATATTCTTCATTGTCGCGATGAAGCAGGAGGATATCCTGTCGCGGTTGATGGCGGCACGGCCGGCGGGCCGCTCTGAAGCAACGGTCAGCGAGCCTTCGTTGATCAACATCGTTCTGCACCGCGACGGCTTTCTGTTCCGGGGGCGTCCGATGACGCTGGATGCCCTGGATCGCCAGATCGCCCGTTGTGCCGAACTGAGCACGACGGCCAGTGTCGTCATCAAGTGCACGGCCGATTCGCCGCACAAATCCCTGGTGCAGACCCTCGACATCTGCAGCAAGCACGGCCTCGGCAATCTCTCCATCTTCAGCATGTAGGACATACGAAAGGAGTAGGTCATGAACCTGCAAAACAGCGGATTGCCTCCCGAGAAGAACGACACCTTCCAGGAGTTGATGGGACTCTTTACGGAAAAGAACTACTGGCAGCGCCTGCGGATGATGTGCGCGGGGCTCGGCAAGCCCAGGGAGAGCGGCGAATACAAGGTTGCGCATACGGAGCTGCAGCGCCAGATGGCCCCGCTCGCGGCCGTCGTGCTCCCGGCCGTTTTCATCCTCCTGTTGGTGTTCCTCGTCAGGGCCAAGCCGGTCGAGGACCGCCCCATTATTTACGTGGATCTTGACCCTACGGTAGTTTCGAAGGATGACTTGATCAAGATCGACACACCCGAGAAGCCACCGGAATTCCTGCCGCAGGCGACGGACTTCGGCACCATGCAGTCCCCTGTGTGGGAGCCGCACGTGCCGCAGCGCAACGACACTGTTGAGGCGCCGCCGCCGCGAACCGAAATTTTCACGCCCAACAAGAGCCCCATCACGCTGGTCGGCGTTATGTCCGACACGCGCACGGGACCCGCTCGGGATGCGGCACGCAAGGCGTTCGACGGCAGTGACGCGGCGGAATCGGCCGTGATGCGTTCCTTGCGGTGGCTGAAGAAGAATCAGCAGCCCGACGGCTCCTGGCTGAAGAACAAGAATGCGATGACCGCCCTGGCGGTGCTTTGCTTCCTGGCGCATGGCGAAAAACCGGACGACTCCGCGGAGTTCGGCGACGCCGTCCGCCGCGGCATCGAATTCCTCCTGGCTTCCCAGCCTGCCGGCGGCCAGTGGGGCGGCAACTACGAGCACTACATCGCGACCTACGCGCTTTGCGAGGCCTACGGCATGACGATGAACCCGACCGTCCGGGTGGCCGCAGATCGCGCGGTCCGATGCATCATCGACGGGCAGCATCCGAGTGGCGGCTGGGACTACGCCCTGAAGCAGAACGAACGCGACGACACCTCCGTCATGGGCTGGGCGGCCCAGGCGCTGAAGGCGGCCCAGATGGCCGATTTCTACAGCGACCCCGAGTCCTTGAACCGGGCCTGCAAGCTGGCGGTCAAGGGGTTTCAGAGGAACGCGCATCCGGACGGCGGCTTTGGCTACACCGGTCCCGCGCGCGGCGGACTCAGCAGTGTCGGAACGCTCTGCATGCAGTTCCACCATGCCGAGAAATCCCAGGAAGTCCGGAAGTCGATGGAACTGCTGGCGACCTGGAAGCCCGTCTGGGTCGGAAGCAGGCCCGGCCACAAGCTCGCGCAGGACGAGAAGCCCGCCAATGCCGCGGCGGAGGGCGTGCCGCTCGGCGGCAGTTGCCAGTACTATTACTATTATGGCACGCAGGCGATCTTCCAGCAGGGAGGCGCCGACTGGACGAAGTGGAACGCCAGGATGTGGCCGGCTTACGTGGAAGCCCAGTTCGTCGAGGAAAAGGCCATCGCCGATGCCAAGGGCGAACTGCAGGATGTCGGCTGGTGGGAGAATGCCGACGCGCACAGCGACCGGCCGGTGATGGACACCTGCCTCGCCGCCCTCCAGTTGATGGTCTACTACCGCTACCTGCCGACCTTCCAGGTGGTGGCTCCCCCTGTCGCTGTCACGGCCACCGCCGAAGGGCGAGGGGATATCCCGGTCGACACGAATCTGTAGAAATTGGCAGTGGACAGATCGGGTCGGATTCGGGTAAACTAACCGCCTTTTGGAACTCCAGGAGGGGTTTCAATGCCTTCGGAGATGCCCGCTTGCCGGGCTGCTCATGGCTGACTGCCCTTCAGGCCGTTGTGCATCTCCAGGACAAGACGGTGCAACCCGCATCGTCCCAACCCGAAAGAAGAACCATGCCCAAGCAGAAGACCAAGCGTGCCGCCACCAAGCGGTTCAAAACGTCGGCCACGGGGAAAGTGATGCGCACGAGCGGCGGCAAGGCCCATCTGAACGCCTGCAAGTCGCGGAAGCGCAAACGCAACCTCCGTGGTATGACTGTCGTCAATGATTCGTTCCAAACTGTGCTGAAGCGCATGTTGTCGACGTATTGACCTTAACCCCCCACCACGGAGAACTCCCATGCCCAGAACAACCAATGCACCGGCCGCACGCAAGCGCCACAAGCGCGTGCTCGAACAGGCCAAGGGCTTTCGCGGACAGCGCAGCAAAGTCTATTCGCAGGCCATCCACGCCGTCAACCACGCCATGGATCAGGCAACGGTCCACCGCAAGCTGAAGAAGCGCACGTACCGCCAGCTCTGGATCGGCCGTGTCAATTCCGCCGCCCGCGCGGAAGGCTTGACCTACAGCCGTCTGATCGAGGGTTTGACGAAGGCCGGCATTCTGCTCAACCGCAAGATGCTTTCGGAAATCGCCATTCACGATCCGGATGGCTTCAAGGCGATCTTGGCCCAGGCGCGCGCCGCACTGGCCTGAGCCGCAAGCTCAAGCACGATCGAAGCGTAGCCGCACGGCCATCCCGTTTCATGGGGTGGCCGTCCTTTTTTCAGGAATCGCAGTCCCTAGCGTGCAGGAGAGTTCAATGAACCTTTCAGAACTGGCATCCCTTCATGCCGAATCGCTCGACGCCATCGCCTCCGCGGCCGATCCCGCCGCGCTGGAACAGGTCCGCATCCGCTACCTCGGCCGCAATGGCCTGCTGCCTGCCGTCATGAAGCAGCTCAAGGAAGTTCCCCCCGCCGAGCGTCCCGATTTCGGCAAGCGCGCCAATGCCTGGCGGCAGGAATTGGATGCCGGTCTGGCCGCGCGCGGCGAGTCCTTTGCCGCCGCGAACGTCTCCGCCGCCGCCGCCTTTGACAGCTCGCTTCCCGGACGCTGGCCCCGCGCCGGCGCCCAGCATCCCATCTCCCGCGTCATCGACGAGGTGTCGCGCATCTTCGGCCGCCTCGGCTTCACCGTCGCCGACGGACCCGACATCGAAACGCGCTTCAACAACTTCACGGCGCTCAACACCGCGCCCCACCATCCGTCGATGGACCAGACCGACACCTTCTGGTTCGACGACGACAAGCTCCTCCGCACGCAGACCTCCCCCGTGCAGATCCGCGCGATGCTCGGGAAGCAGCCCCCGTTGCGCATCATCACGCCGGGCCGCTGCTATCGCCGCGACACCACCGACGCGACGCACAGCGCGAACTTCCATCAGATCGAGGGGCTCTATGTCGACACCCAGCCCGTCTCGCTCGCCGACCTGAAGGCGACCCTGGCCTACTTCGCCCGCGAAATGATGGGGCCGGGCGTGGGCGTCCGCTTCCGCCCCCACTTCTTCCCCTTCACCGAGCCGAGCGTGGAGGTCGACTTCTCCTGCCACCTCTGCGCCGGCCAGGGCTGCCGCGTCTGCAAGCAGAGCGGCTGGATCGAAATCGCCGGCGCCGGCATGGTCGACCCCCGCGTCTACCGCCACGTCGGCTACGACCCCGACCAGGTCTACGGCTTCGCCTTCGGCATGGGCGTCGAGCGGATCGCCATGATCCGCTACGGCATCGCCGACATCCGCCACCTCTACGAAAACGACCTGCGGTTTCTGGAGCAGTTCGCGTGAAATCGGGGCTGACGGTTTTCTGATACATCCAATGGAATCTATGATGGTGGTTTGTTCCGTGTACCACCAGCGAACAATTGACCGCAGGCGTGTGGGTTAACATGAAAATGCAACCTAAAGTCAATCCCCAAGCTTATCCGCAAAAGCGACGGACTCAAAAATCGGAGCTTGGCTGGGATGTGTTTTGTTCAAGTCATGCCCAGCAAATCTTGATTTCATCCGAATTGCCTGCTCGCGTGCATGAAGCGCTCATCAAGCGCCCCCCCGAGTTGAAGACGACTGGGTATCAACTCATTACCCCAGAAACTCGCCCCGACATTTTAAATCAAGGCGAACTGATGCTTTGGCCGATGGGCGATGTGCCGATTGTTCGTCCAGGCAAGAAGACGACAGGCGATTTTTTTCGCTGTCAGTTCGAACACCCGCACGGCAATCTATACCAGGGCGATTCACTGGCATGGTTGAAGACGTTGCCAGAAGCAAGTGTCAATCTGGTTTTTGCGGACCCTCCATACAATCTTGGCAAAGCCGAATGGGACACGTTCGAGAGTCATTCTGTGTACGTTGATTGGTGCGTTGAGTGGATACGGGAAGTATCGCGCATTTTGACGCCCACGGGGACGTTTTATGTCTGTGGTTTTTCCGAGATTCTTGCGGATATCAAATGCCACGTCGCACCTTTTTTCAAGGGTTGCCGCTGGCTGATATGGCATTACAAGAACAAGGCGAATCTTGGCAATGACTGGGGTCGCTCCCACGAGAGCATCGTGCATTTCAGAAAATCCGCGACTACACGGCTGAACGTGGACGATATTCGCATCCCTTATGGTGCGCACACGCTGAAGTATCCTTCACACCCGCAAGCCGAAACGAGTGCATATGGACGTGGTGCCAAGGGCAAACACGACAACTGGACGCCACATCCCGGCGG
>CAZQKI010000052.1:16013-24731 GCA_964592855.1 uncultured Lentisphaerales bacterium | reverse complement strand
TCTCAGGCGCTTCCGGGTTTGTGGGGGGATTTTGTGACAGATACGCGACAACCACTGATCGCGGATGGTTTGCGAGTAAGCCGGTGGAGTAAGTGCGCCGTTCAAGAATGGGTTTAAGTGTAGGGATGCAGTAATGGCAGAAAGGGATCACATCGGGTACTTGGACATTCTGTTACAATTGCATCATCTGTTGATCGCAGCTCACCGCAAGGCGGCCGCGAGTATAACGATATGAAAGCGGCTTACACTAACAGGATTCATGGCAAGCAAAATCCTGCTCGAATTTGAATTGGATTCTACTCGGATTATTTCTTTTGTCCAGAACTACTTTATCACAATTTTCTTCCCGCTACTTTTCCCGTGGCGTGTTTCATAATAATTGAAACAATCCTAAAAATAGCATCTGCCGTAATCAAATCGATGACGTATGAGGCTCTTGCAAAACCCCCCGGTCGCTGCGCCTACCGGCCTGTCTGCCTGTATAGACGTGCAGACCGGCTTGCGACCGGGGCGTTTTGTAAATTGAAGCGCCCGGCTGACCACCGTGGGCTCGCCTGACGGCCCAACCTACGCCCCATCGTCTTCTGCGCGGCACCCTGCCACGCCCAAAATGAACAGCGAAATTGTCGCACGTTCCATCGCGTTTGTCTACCCCCCCCCCCTCCGAAAAAAAATAGTTGTAGTTTGTTGCGCTGCAATGTGTTATTGTGTTTTTGACGCATGGATAAACAGGATTCGCCAAAAAAAACACGGAAGACACAGGCCATGACGCAGACAACCCCCATTCACACTCTCGGCCTGCCTGTGCGGGTACGCACGCAGACAGGCGGACTGTGGGCCAGCATCCAGACTTGGCTGATCCCCGCATTGGTATTTACCTGTTGCAGAACTGACGGAACGGTTCCCGCGGGAACTGCGTGGAAGGACCACATGGGACTGCATCGCCACCTCGCCGACCGTCTGGGCACCTCGAGAACATGCAAGCAGGGGAGTGTCCATCGATGAATACGTCTGTTGTAAACGATTCGGCCTGGGTCGATTTTAAACCGGGACTCTGGCAGGATGCCATCGATGTCCGTGATTTCATCCAGCAGAACATCACCCCCTATGGCGGCGATGAGTCTTTCCTTTCCGAAGCGACGCCGCGGACGCGGCGGCTGAACTCGAAATTCCGCGAGCTACTCAAGCAGGAGGCGGCAAAGGGCGGCGTGCTGGACATCGACACCGATGTGATCTCCTCGCTGACGACCTATGCCCCGGGCTATATCGACCGCGACGATGAGTGCATCGTCGGCCTTCAGACCGCAAAACCGCTCTGCCGCGGCGTGAACCCCTTCGGCGGCATCCGCATGGCGCGCCAGGCCTGCGAAGCATACGGCTACAAGCTTGGGGAAGAGGTTGAGCGGGCCTTTGCCTATCGCACCACCCACAACGACGGCGTCTTCCATGTCTACAGCGAGACCATGTGCAACCTCCGCAAGCTGGGCATCATCACCGGCTTGCCGGATGCCTATGGACGCGGCCGCATCATCGGTGACTACCGCCGCGTCGCCCTCTATGGCGTCGACCGCCTGATCGCCGCAAAGCACGCCGACAAGACGCGCCTGGCCAACGCCGCGATGGACGAGGAGAACATCCGGCGCTCCGAGGAACTCTGGAAGGAAATCGACTTCCTGCACAAACTGAAGGAGATGGCCGCCGCATACGGGTTTGACATTGCCCGCCCGGCCCGGAATGCGCACGAAGCGGTTCAGTGGGTCTACTTCGCCTATCTGGGGGCGATCAAGGAGCAGAACGGCGCCGCGATGTCGCTGGGACGTGTGAGTAGTTTTCTCGATATCTATTTCGAGCGCGACCTGCAGGCGGGCCGGATCGACGAGACCCAGGCGCAGGAGTTCATCGACCATTTCGTCATGAAGCTGCGCATGGCACGGCAGCTTCGCACGCCGGAGTACAATGAACTCTTTGCCGGCGATCCGACGTGGGTGACCGAGTCGCTGGGCGGCCTGGGCCTCGATGGACGCCCGCGCGTGACGCTGACTTCCTTCCGCTTCCTCCACACGCTCTACACGCTCGGTCCCGCCCCCGAGCCCAACCTGACCGTCCTCTGGTCCAAGCATCTGCCTGAACCCTTCCGGCGCTATTGCGCCCGCGTCAGCATCGAAACCGACTCGATCCAATATGAGAACGACGATCTGATGCGGCTTCGCTTTGGCGATGACTACGGCATCGCCTGCTGCGTTTCGGCCATGCGGATCGGCAAGCAGATGCAGTATTTCGGCGCCCGCTGCAACCTGCCCAAGGTGCTGCTGCTGGCCATCAACGGCGGACGCGAGGAGCGGAGCGGCCTGCAGATCGCCCCGCTGCGACCCTCGCTGGCCAACGCCCCGCTCGACTATCCCGTCGTCAAGGAGCAGTTCGACTTCTATCGCGACTGGCTCTGCGGGAACTACGTCAACACCTTGAACATCATCCACTTCATGCACGACAAGTATGCCTACGAGAAGCTGGAGATGGCCCTGCACGACACGGAGGTTGAACGACTGCTGGCCTTTGGCGTGGCGGGACTCTCGGTCATGGCCGATAGCCTGAGCGCGATCCGCCACGCCCGCGTGACCCCCGTTTGCGATGCGCGCGGCCTGGCCGTCGACTTCACGATCAATGGCGAGTTTCCCTGCTACGGCAACGACGATCCGCGCGTGGACGGCCTGGCGGTGGAACTGGTGTCCAGTTTCGAAGCCAGCTTGCAGCGCCATCCCGCCTACCGCAACGCCAAGCATACGCTTTCGATCCTCACCATCACGTCGAATGTCGTCTATGGCCAGTCGACCGGGGCGACGCCTGATGGCCGTCCCGCCGGAAAACCTTTTGCCCCGGGCGCCAATCCCATGCACAACCGCGATTCGCGCGGCGCCCTGGCTTCGCTGAACTCCGTGGCGGGAATCCCCTACGACAGTTGCCAGGACGGCATCAGTTGCACCTTCACCATCACGCCTGGCAGCCTGGGCGGTGAGCGTGCCACCCAGATTGGCAATCTGGTGCGGATCCTCGACGGCTACTTCATGCAGCAGGGGCACCACCTGAACGTCAACGTGCTCAACCGCGCGCAGTTGCAGGACGCTCAGGTGCACCCTGAGAAGTATCCGCAGCTCACCGTCCGCGTCTCCGGATATGCGGTGAACTTCACGCGCCTGAGCCGCAGGCATCAGGATGAAGTGATCGCGCGCACCTTCCACACGACGCTGTAGGGAGTTTCATGGAGACCACCTGCCGCATCCATAGTGTCGAGTCGCTGGGGGGCCTGGACGGCCCGGGCATCCGCTGCGTGTTCTTCTTCCAGGGGTGCCCCCTGCGCTGCCGCTACTGCCAGAATCCCGATACGCAGACACTGACTGGCGGAAGTCTCATGTCGATCAGCGAAATGATGCGGATAGTTGATCGCATGCGCCCCTATTTCGGCGATCGGGAGGGTGGGGTAACCTTGTCGGGCGGCGAACCCTTGGCCCAGCCCGAAGGTGCCGCGGCTATGCTCCAGGCCTGCCGTAAAGCAGGTGTGCACACCGCCGTCGACACCGGCGGGGGCTGCGCCGACGCCGCATCGCGGGCGGCACTGGCCTTGGCGGACCTGGTCCTGCTTGACATCAAGCATCCCGATCCGCAGCGCGCACAGGAATTGACCGGCGTCGGCATTGCGGGCGCCCTGACGCTCCTGCAGGATGCCGAAGCCCGCCAGCAGGCTGTGTGTATCCGTCATGTCGTCGTGCCGGGATGGAGCGACACGCTGGACGACATACAATTGCTGGCCGCCCTGCTTAAGCCCTACCGCTGCATTCAGCGTGTGGAGCTGCTTCCGTTCCACCGGCTGGGCGATGCCAAGTATCTGCAGCTCGGACGAACCAATCCCATGGGCGAAACGCCGTCGATGGACAAGGCGCGCCTCATGGCTTTGCAGAAGGCCGTTTTTGGCAAATGAATCCAAGGCTGTTCGACGAGTTCAAAATGAATTGATTCAAGCGCGTAAGTCGGTGATACAACCCAAGCCCATGTTGGCAGAAAGGTAGACTGGGGTTTGCCGAATTCACCCGTAATCAGTATAATCCCCGCCACACGGTTCAACGGGAAAAATCGATGACCGAAAATACAACCAGGCAACACTCACGGTCGCAACCGATTACCGAGCGCGATGAAGCGGTCACGGCGTTCTGCCGTCTATTGGCTGCACGTTACCGGCCGCTGCGAATCACGTTGTTCGGCTCTTATGCGGCGGGAACCGCGCTCCCCGATTCTGATGTTGATCTGCTCGTTGAAATGGAGCATGTCGGTTCCGCTTTGACGGCGGCGGCGGACATCCTGAAGGAGACGAAACCCCGTTTCGACGTCGACCTGTTGGTTCGAACACCGCAACAGGTCCAAGCGCGCATTCGGATGGGCGATTCTTTCATGACCGAAATCGTCAACACCGGAAAAGTCGTCTATGAATCCTCTGACCGCTGAATGGGTCGCCAAAGCCGAGGGTGACTACGTCTGTGTCCAACGAGAGTGGAAGGCGCGGAAGAATCCCAATTATGATGCGCTTTGCTTCCATGCTCAGCAGTGCGCAGAAAAATATCTGAAAGCAAGCCTTCAGGAGACATCTCGACGCATTGACAGAACACACAATTTAACCGCATTGCTGGATCTTGCGATTCTTGACGCACCCATGCTCGATACGATTCGGGGGGCTTTGCTTCAACTGACCGTCTACTCGATCGCTTTTCGCTACCCGGGTGAATCAGCGACGCGAGAGAATGCCCGGTCCGCGCGTATCCTATGCGATTCTGTCCGTAAAATTCTGCGCAATCATTTAGATCTTGGGCCATACGAATGAAGCGGCACGAGTTCGAGGGGACGCTGCCGCCGAACGAGCTGGTCGCCCGTGTCCGCGAGCTGGGCGCCGCGTTGCGTGCCGACGCCCCGCCCTATCTGCGTCCCAGCGCGCAGGGGATTTTGCTCGAGACCCCCGCTGACTGTCTGGAAGTGATCGAAAAGAGCGTCAACTGGGAAGCCGAGAAGCTCTACGGCGTCGAGGGCCAGGGGCCGTTCGACGAGTTTTGAAGGGATGGACCTTTTGCGTGGGAAACGGGCAGGCAGGAATGCCTGCCCCACCTTGCGACGCCTCCAAAGGTGAGGCAGGCATTCCTGCCTGCCTGGCGCGGATGGGGTAAACAAAGGATAAACATGACACGCCATATCTCCGTTTTCGTGGCACCTTCGAGTTGCCGTCTCAGAGTGATTCGTAACTCTCGGGCTATTATTCGTTCGGAGGGCATTCCGAAACCTGTCGTGCTGGTAGATACCCGTGAGAAAAAACCACTCCCGCTCTACGCAAATCATCCGAATTGGATTGGCGGTGAACTACGGCAAACTCTGAAAACCGGCGACTACACCGTAGCAGGCATGGAATCCCTGCTCTGTCTGGAACGAAAGAGTATTTCGGATATCGTAGCATGTACCGTGGCCAATCGCTGCCGCTTCATTGCGGCTTGTGCTCGTATGGCCTCATTTACATGGAAAGCCATACTTATCGAGGCAACGATTGAGGATATCAAGCAAGGTTTTGATGCGTTTGATGTTCCTTCTGGCGTCCATCCGAATGCAGTGTGTGGAACGTTGGATGCAATCGAAGCCAAATTTTCTATTCCCATCATTTATACTTCCATGAAACGAGAGCTTGCCACGGAACGTGCGGCGAGTTGGCTGTCCAAGCACTTCACGTATTGGTGGTTGGAACAACACGGGTTAGGCCGCGTTCTGATTGACTCAGATCGCTTGTGATCCTGAAATGGGGTAACATGATGCTTTATTCCTACATTGTGACACACGACACCGGCTTCTCTCCCAACCCCTTCTGGGGCTATTGTACGCTCGCCAACTGCAAGCCGACTATCCGGCGGACGGCAAAAATCGGAGACTGGATTGTCGGGCTTTGCCCGAAAGCCAGAGGCAATCGGGTTGTCTTCGCTATGGAGATCGACACGATTGTTGAGGACTACGCAATTTACTTTCGCGACAGACGTTTCGCCCAAAAAATACCGGACTACACGAGAGGCGAAGTGGTCTGGAAGGCGGGGGACAATATCTACAAACCGCTACCCAATGGCGGTTACTGGCAACTGCGCTCCATGCACTCGCAAGGAGATGAAGAGAATCCCAAGACGAAGGCCCATGACTTGAGTGGCAAGCGTGTTCTTGTAGCGAAGACGTTCCACTACTTCGGGGCATCCGGGCCGGAGTTGCCTCCGCACTTGGAGGAACTGAAGGTGGGGCGGGCGTACAAAAATCGGTTTTCTCCAGAGACCGTTAGGGACTTCCTGGAGTTCATCTCATCGCATCCCCAAGGGGTCAGCGCCCCGCCATCAAAATGGCAGAGCGGTGAAATGTCATGGAAACAGCAGGGATGAAGCTAGTTCTCAGCAGGAAGGGATTCGACTCGTCTGCGGGTGGAGTGCCAAGCCCAATATTCCCGGATGGGCGCATGGTTTCGCTGCCTATTCCGGATAAGAAATCAGTTGTCACATACGGGGACATCTTCTACGAGGACGGTTTGCTTGGTCATCTCGTTGAGGCACTGACCGAGGGGCGCATTTCGTCGAACTACCGTGCCCATATCGATCCCGATATCGTCCATGAGAGCCTTCCCCGCCAGCCGGGATGGCGGCCGATTTTTGGGCAGACCGGCCAAGCGCTAGGTCACCTCCGCAGGAACGATGTAGGTGTCGGAGACCTCTTTCTTTTCTTTGGTCTCTTCCGTTGTGTAGAGAGCCGGAACGAAACGCATTGTTATGCCGACGACAACAGACTACGCCATGTCCTGTGGGGGTGGTTCCAAGTTGCGGAGATTCTGTCGTTCGGCGCAGCGACGCCTCTTGGGTATCCTTGGGCAGAATATCATCCCCATTTCCATCGCGGTAGCAACACCAATAATGTGGTCTACTTGGCAAATCGCCACCTGGAAACTGGCGGAACGGCGGGCGCTCGCCTGCCGGGGGCCGGAGTATTCCCACGGTTCTCGGATGACCTACAGTTAACCGCGCCCAACGCGGACAGAACCAGCACTTGGACTCTCCCCGGCTGGTTCCATCCTGGCGGAGACCGCACACCCCTCACCTATCATGCCAACCCGAACCGGTGGCGTAGAGTTGGCTCACGTTCTGAGTTGAGAGCCGTAGCACGAGGGCAGGAATTTGTGCTTGATTGTGATGAGTACCCGGAAGCAATCAACTGGGCTTCCGATCTGATTCAGAGACATGAAAGAAAATGCTAATCGACACCGGCCGACTGTCTCGAAGTGATCGAAAAGAGCGTCAACTGGGAAGCCGAGAAGCTCTACGGCGTCGAAGGCCAAGGACCGTTCGACGAGTTTTGAAGGCATGGACTTTTTGCTTGGTAAACGGGCAGGCAGGAATGCCTGCCCCACCTTGCGACGCCTCCAAAGGTGAGGCAGGCATTCCTGCCTGCCTGGCGCAAAGGGAGACGACTTCCGCCCGAACGGAGTCTTGACGCCGGAGCAAGGCGGAGCATAAGCTTACCCCATCGGATCTTCGGAGAAAGACGATGAATCCCACAACCCCACAAGGTGGGGCAGGAATTCCTGCCTGCCCGAACCCGATCGGAAAAGGCCACGCACCCGTTTTCGTGTCACCCGCAAACGATGCGCAACTTCAGGTCACTCGCCGTCGCTTGCCGCATTGGCACCTGAACGGGGCCATCTATTGGGTCTGTTTCCGGCTGGCGGACGCCATTCCCCAGGAGAAGCTGCGCGCCTGGAAAGCGGAACTTGCCCTCCGGCGTCAATTCAACCCCGAACCTTGGGAAGATCGTCAATGGCAGGAATATGACCGCCGGTTCGGCGAGCGGTACCACGCTTGGCTGGATGCCGGTCTGGGTTCGCGGGCGCTGGCCCGTCTGGATGCAAGAATGGTCGTTGCCGATAGCCTGCTGCGTTTCGACGGCGACCGCCTGCTGATCCATGCCGCCGTCATCATGCCCACCCATGTCCATGCGCTGATCGAACCCTTGCCGCTGAATCATGGGCGGACGGAAGAACGTGCAGGCAGGAATGCCTGCCCCACCTTGGGGCGTCCTCGCCGAGCCTCACCCATGGCGATGGGACATAAGGATGAGGACGAAAGCAGGCGGGTGTGACGCAAGCGGGCGTTGCGCGGCAAGGGAAGAACTGGCCCCCCGCCGTCCCCGGCGGTTGCGAATGAAGCCGTCGTTCTAGAGACCTATTCGCTACGGCGGAGGACCGCCGGGTCCAAAGCGTCCTATTGCGCGATGAGGGGCGATGACTCCGGGATTTCTGCCTGTCTTTCTCTTTGTCGCGAGCTTTGTCTTGAGCTTTGTCGACGGCATCAGTCGCCCGAGTCCCGCTTGACTGATCAACCGGATTCCCGCAAAATTTCCCTGTTTGAACGGAATTAGTGACGATAACGACCATTCCATTTTCGAGGATTAGAACACGGACCATGCCATGGGCACACAGCAACCACAAAATTTGAACGAACGCGTGCGGCAGGCGGCGGAGCGCGTGCTCGATGCGAAGGGCTACGCGTCGCCGATCAAACTGCTCGTGCAGATGCAGCTTCTTCCCCAGTCGAGCGTCCGCTTCTGGGAAAAAGGCGGGTGCCCGTCGCTGGAGCCTCACTTCCAGGGCAGTCCGCAGAAGTTGGCCCAAAC
>CAZQKI010000052.1:0-15913 GCA_964592855.1 uncultured Lentisphaerales bacterium | reverse complement strand
GACATGGCTGGCGCGATCTGTGGCCTCTACCCCGGCTGCCCGCCAGCGGAGGCTGCTGACATCGCCGCGCACACGGCCCTTCGGGGGAGCGGACGCGTGGGCCGATCGGCCGACGGACGCCACCTGCAGACGGATGCGCTTCGTCTCGCCGTCGCGGCCCACATCCGCCACACGCACACCCAATATGATGAGCTGTTGATGCGCGGCATGGACCGCCAGGACGCCCGACGCAAGGTGGCGGCCAAGATTGACGAGGTGGTGACGCAGTGGGGGGTGCCGGGGAGTGGTGAATGAACGGATGGTCGAGTGCGTCCATGATCGCGATGAATCACATCCGTGGCAAAGTCTCGCTGCTGGTTTTTTGCATGGCTCCGCCGTTGGTGTGGCTCTTCTTACTCGGCAATGCCGGGCTTGGGGCGCTGTTCATCCGTTCCGCGATCCGCCGCATCTCCCGCCTGTGAAAAGAAACCAATCCATCCGCGGGGGTTCACCACGGAGACGCGGAGGCACGGAGTCCGGCAGGGGAGGTTCACGCAACTTCAGGCTTGGCTGACCGGCGGTTGCCGTTGCAACAATCGGCGTCACTGCCAATCCTGAATTTGCGTGAACACCTGGCAGGGAGCACGATCCATCCTGCACATGCGCCGGCTCCGCTCCTCCGTGCGAGGACGGAGCGGCGCGGCTTTCCGCGCCGGGGACGTGTGCCGAAACCGAGACCGACGACAGAAGAACGTCATGTTGCGTGAAGGCGCATCCGCTGCATGCCATGTGCCGGGTCAGGCCCGGATACGCCGCAAGCGGATGCGCCTTCACGCAACCCCTCCTCCAAGTCTCCGTGCCTCCGTGGTGACGGTGTCGTCAGTGTCGGCCAGTTCACCGTCGCTGGCTTTGCCATCGCGCAATTTGCCGCTGCCTATTCAATGATCGCGCAAATAGGTGTGTTCGTGGATCAGGGACGCGGGCAGATCGTCAGAAGTATCGCGGAGTTGATGGGCATGCTTTAACTTAAACGTACACTTCGTCGCACACTTCGTCCCCACCCTGACTCGTATAATCGGCCCGCTTGAACCGGCCTTCGGCGTTTGTGCGCGTGTGTGAGCTATGTCGACGGCTTCATTCGCGCGCTATTGCGTCCAATCGTACCGCCGCAGGTAGGGTGCGAGGGCCGGTCGGCTGCAATCGCGCAGCGCCAGCAGGATGCGGGCGGCGGCGTAGGCGTCGGAGCCGGCGCGGTGGTGGTCGAGGTCGACGCCGAGGTGCGCGGCGACAGCGGCGAGGTTGTGCGCACGGAGACCCGGCCAGGCGGTGCGTGCGAGCTTCAGCGTGCAGAGGCTCTCGCAAGCGAAGGGAATGCCGTAGCAGCCGAGGAGCGCGCCCAGGACGCTCATGTCGAACGACGCGTTGTGGGCCGCGAGAACCGCGCCGTCCAGGTGGGGACGGAATGCCTCGAACACGGCGTCGAACGCAGGGGCGTCGCGGACGGCTTCGGGGGTGATGCCGTGGATGCGGATGAAGTCGTCGCGGAAGTAGCCGCACGCCTCGGGCGGCTTGATGAGCGTCTCCGCGCGGACGGTCACGGTGCCGTCCTCGATCACCGCGACGCCGAGCGCGCAGGCGCTGGCGCGGCTGTAGTTGGCGGTCTCGAAGTCGATGACGGCAATCTTCATGGCGAGCAGTATAGCAAAAATCGCAACGGCGTCTAACGACATCGTCCATGGGCATGAAATCTGCTATGAACCTGCCATGCTCGATTTGATTCATGCTTATGCGCAGATGCTGCTCATCCGCCGTTTCGAAGAGGCGGTTGAACAGCTCTTCGTCGCCGGGCGCGTCATGGGGACGGCGCACACCTGCATCGGACAGGAGGCCACGGCCGTCGGCGTCGCCGCCGCCCTGCTGCCGCAGGATGCGATGACCAGCACGCACCGCGGACACGGCCACTTCCTGGCACGCGGCGGCGATCCCGGCCGGATGATGGCGGAACTCTTCGGACGCGATGACGGCTACTCGCACGGCCGCGGGGGGAGTCAGATGATGATGGATCCCTCGCTGGGCTTCTATGGCACCAATGGCATCACTGCCGCCAGCGTAGCCTTTGCCGCCGGACTGGCCCTCAACGCGCAGATGACCGGCAGCGACCGGGTGGTGGTCGCCTACTTCGGCGACGGCGCTTCCAGCCAGGGCGTCATCCACGAGAGCCTCAACCTGGCGGCCCTCTGGAAACTCCCCCTGATCGCCCTCTGCGAATCGAACGGCTATGCCATGTCCACGCCGGCGGCCCGTGGGGTCAGCGTTTCCAGCGTGGCGGCGCGTGCCGCCGCCTACAGCATTCCGGGCGTCGCAGTGGATGGCAACGACGTCGAGTCGGTCTATTCCGCCCTCGCGGATCTGGCGCAGCGCGCCCGCGCGGGCGCAGGCCCCGCCTTGCTGGAGTGCCTCTCCTATCGGCTCTCGGGACATTCGCGCGGCGACCGTCGCGAGTACCGGACACGCGACGAGGAGCAAGCCGCCTGGCTGCATGAACCGATCCTGCGGCTGGAGCGGAAGTTACTGGCGGAAGGCAGGCTGGACACTGCGGCAGTTGAGTCCCATCACGCCGCCGCCCGTGCGTGCGTCGAGGCGGCCATTGCCGCAGCCGAGAAGAGTCGGGAACCCGACTGCACGCTGGCGGGATCGGGGGTGTTCGCATGAAGATGCTGACCACCACGCAGATTCTTCGCGAGACGTTGGCAGCCGAACTGAGGCGTGATCCCCGGCTGTTTCTGATGGGGGAGGACATTGGCCTCTATGGCGGGTCGTTTGGCGTGACCCGGGGGCTTGTCGACGAATTCGGCGTGACACGCATCCGCGATACCCCCATTTCCGAACCAGGCTTTGTCGGCGCCGCCATCGGCGCGGCCGTCGCCGGTTCGCACCCGGTCGTCGAAATCATGTTCATGGATTTCATCACGCTGGCCGTCGATCAACTCGTCAACATGGCCGCCAAGCTGAATTACATCTACGGCATGTCCTGTCCCCTGGTGATCCGCACGGCGATGGGTGGCGGTCGCGGCTACGGCGCAACGCATTCGCAATGTCTCGAACGGCTTTTCTTCGGCATCCCTGGACTGAAGATTGTTGCTCCTTCAACCGGCAGCGACATGTCCGCGCTGCTTCAGGGCGCGATCCGCGATCCCAACCCCGTGCTCTTCCTGGAGCACAAGATGCTCTATCCCCTTCGCTGGGAGTGGGATCATGCTCCGGTTGCACCCTTGCCTCTGGGACAAGCGCGTCTGGCACGCGCCGGCACCGATGTCACGATCATCGCCTGGTCGTGGATGGCTTTCGAGGCGGAGCGCGCCGCCGCGCAATTGTCCGCCGAGGAGATCGAGGCCGAAGTCATTGATCTGCGCACGCTGTGTCCGCTGGACATGGGGACGGTGGTGGAATCGGCGTGCAAAACGCGGCGCGTGCTGATCGTCGAGGAAGGCCCCCGCACCGGCGGTCTTTCGGCGGAAATCGCCGCTCAGCTGGGCGAGCAGCTCCACGGGCAGCTCGATTGTCCCGTGCAACGGCTGACCATGCCCGATTGCCCGGTGCCGTCGGCCAAACTGCTGGAGCACGCCCTGATGCCCAATGCCGCCACGATTGCCGATGCGGCCCGCGACCTCGCGACACGCGTCTGACCGCCATGCGCTATTCGCTGATTGTCCTCTCTCACAATAAACTCGCCGTGACGCGGCGGTGTGTGACGGCACTTGTCCAACATTCGCGCTTCGACGGCCCCGCCGAGTTGATCATCGTGGACAACGGGTCCCGCGACGGTTCGGCGGAATGGCTGGCCGGCGAACTGCCCGCCATCGGCGGACTGGCGGGCGTTCAGGTGCAGGTCGTGCGCAATGCCGCGAACATCGGCTGCAGCACCGCCCGCAATCAGGCCCTGGCGCTGGCCCGGGGCGCGTTTGCCGTTTTTGTCGACAACGACGTGAGGCCGCATACGCCCGATTGGCTGGCCCGTTTGCGGGAACGGATCGAGCAGTCACCGCAGGGCGGCCTGGCCGGCGCCAAGATGATTTATCCATCGGCGCCCCATTTGATCCAATGCGCCGGCATCGGCATCTCAAAGCGGGGCCATGTCTGCTTTCGCGGGCGGGGGGATGCGCGCGATGATGCGAGATGGAATCAGGCGGAGCCCGTGCAATGCCTGATCAGCGCCTGCCTGATGGTGCGTCGCGAACTGATCGAGCGTCACGGCGGCTTCGATGAAGCCTTCAACCCCGTGCAATTTGAGGATTTCGACCTCTGCTACCGGTTGCGCGAGGCGGGGTGGGTGGCCTGGTACGAACCCGCGGCGGAGATGTACCACTACGAAAGCGTGACCACGCAAGGGACGCCCGCCATTCGCAATGCGGCAGTCGTCGTCCGCAACGGGCTTCGCTTCCAGCAGAAATGGCGTCATCTTTTCGAGGCGGAGGACGGCCCCGACGAAGCGGCCTGCCGTTGGCGGAAGCTGATCGCTCCCGCGCACCCGGAGGCATGAGCGAAAAGGCAGCGGGCTCGTCAAATTAAAACGGAGGACGGTCTACACCCATTTCTCGACATTAAGACCGGGCACACGCTCGAACTCACGGAGATTGCCAGTCGCCAGACTTAGACCATGCGCAAGACAGGTGGCTGCCAACCACGAGTCGTGAACGCCAATCATCTTGCCTTGCTGGGCAAGGTCGGCCCACAACTGAGCGTGGGATCGCGCAACAGCCAGATCTACGGGCAGAACTGGAATGGCCGCCAGTACGCCCTCGACAAAGGCCAAGCGCTTGGCCTTCATCTTGCGGTCTGCCGCACGGTGCACACCGTGCAGAAGTTCGCTGGCCGAAATGACCGATAGAAATGCATCTTCGCCCTCCCGACCCTTCACGAACGTCGAGAGATCCGTTCCTGCTTTTTCGAAATGGATGAGGATGCTGGTGTCAATCAGGATGCCCATGGATCCCTCAACTTCTCGTCGGCAACTGAATTGCGAGCAGCGTCAATATCTTCGGCGAATGTGTCGGCGGCATCCAAGTGAGGCACAGAGCGGAGAATTGACGGCAGGTCGCCAAGACGCCGGCCATGGGGAAGCGGACGGAGTTCCGCCACCGGTTTACTGCCCTTGTGCAGAACGAATGTTTCATGCCGATACGCCACTCGGCTGATATACTCTGAGAAATGCCTTGCGGCCTCCGTTACGGTCAGTACGTTTGCACTCATCTTGGTCCTTTTGTTCTGATAATCATATAATACGATAATCAGGCACGATGGGCAACGTCTTTATTGGCCAGCTATTTGGAGCTATTTGGCGCCGACCGCGCGCATGGCGATGCGGCTCCATTCGAACAGGCGCTCGGGATCGCGGCGCACAGTGCTGATATCCTTCAGGATGATTTCCAGCGGACAGCCGTGCCGGTCGCAGATTTCGCGCGTCTGTTCCAAATCGGCGCGGACCTGTCCCGGGTCGAACCGGTCGGGGGCGAGAAAAGCCGGGTTGGGCTTGCGTGAGAAGACGTAGTCGCCGCCGATCTCCGCCGCGCCGCGTTCCTGGCTGGCCCACGGACTCATCGAGATCTTGCGGACGTTGGGGATCATGCGCACTTCGTTCATCTTCCCGTCCAGCGGATCGCAGCATCCGTAGTAGACCAGGCCGAACCGTGCGCAGATGCGGCTGGTGTAATCCACCTCGAATTCCTTGAACATCTCCGGCGAGACCGTCGAGAACATCTGCGCCAGCCCGAACATCCAGAGATCCTTCGTCCGCGGCTTGTTCGGATCATAGCCGGGCGCAGGCAGTTCGTCGGTGTAGGCGCCGGTGCAGTGGACCAGGCTCTGCGGACCGCAGAGCAGCCCCTGCGCCTCCAACTGATCGAGCAAGCTTAGGTAACCGTCCGTCATGCGGCCGACGAGCCGGTGCACGTAGTCGGGCCGGTCGACCAGGGCATAGAGGGCCTGCTCGACGCCCATCCACATGCTGATGGGGTCCCAGAGCGACAGATAGGGATCGATCCCCCAGGGCCGTATCTCAAGGATGCCGTCGAAAAGATCGTGGGCCACTTCGAGACGCCGGGCCGTTTCGTCCGTGTCGTGGCTGATACGCGGCATCGCGATCTTCTGCAGATCATCTTCCGTTTCGAACTGGTTGATGTAATGATGCCCCACGACGGAATTGGTCGGATCGGAGACGGCGATATCCTCCGCGATACGGATGCCGAAGCCCGAGTTGTTGACCGCCATCGCCACCCGCACGAAGGGTTCGACCACCCGATCAACGGGGAAATGGCGCCACTGGTAGAGCGTGCGGAGGAACTGCTGTTCATAGGCGCGGCATTCGGAATCGGTGCAGCGGAGGATCAGTTCGTCCCCGATGTCCATTTCATTCCAGCACACCTGATCGATCATCACCATGGGCCGTTCGGGATTGCGGGCGTTGAGCGCGCGCCACAGTCTGCGCGTCTCTTCCTGCTGCGGCAGCGCAGCAATCCGCGCGACGTCCCGCGCCAGTTCACGAATTCGGATCCGATCGGATGTGTTCATTCAGAGTCCCCGTCCCTGGATTTCAATCACGCCGTAAACATCCAATGGCGGCACGGAGAACCGGATGAACTCCGCTTCGCGCACAAAGGGTACTTTGACGGCGCGCTTCTGCTCGGGCGCGTGAAACAGCAGACGGGACACGCGGGCGCCGTCCGGCATTCGGACGAGGCAGGCGATGTTGGTTGCGGGGATCGGGCATTCCGCAGCGGGATTCTTGGGCAGCGCGGCCGCCTTGGCTTCGTCGCGGTTGTAGTTGACGAGATGCAGCACCCGCCTGCGCGGTCCGCGCCAGGCCATGGCCTTCACGCTCGCGGGCGCGTTGATGCGCCAGACGCGGTTTGACATCAGGCGGCCGACCAGATCCGGAACGGAATTCGTAGAAACGGCATGGACTTTGCCTCCGCCGCGGACATAAGCGTCAAGCATGGCGGTCAAGTCCGGGTCCGTTGCGACGCCCCGGGGAATCAGCACCGATCGGCATTGCGCCAGGCGGCTGGCATCGATCCGTCCGTCCACGCCCACCTCGAAAACAAATTGCCGTTCGCTCAGCGCGCGGCCGACATCGCGGAATTCCGCGCCCGCCTCTCGGTTTCCCGATTGAATCGCGCGCCGGGGATGAAGCAGCACGCCATCCACGTCCGGCTCCAGATCCGTGAACAGTTCCGGAAAATCGCGGGGGAACCGGAGATAGGCGGCGAGGGCGCCGTAACCGGCCGGATCAGCGATGTTCATGGTGAGTCCCATGCCGCTCCCGCCTGTGGCCAGCGCCTCGGCCACGCTGTTGCGCATGCGGACCGGTTCGTACTTGCCCAGCATGAACGGCTTGCCGCGACCCAGTTCACGCAGGTACAGACAGTTGACCCATCCGTCACCCAACTTGCCCTCGGTCAGCTTGGTTGGTCCGTAGCCGCCGCTGTACCAGAAATAGTTCTCGCCACGTCCCCACAGGTCCAATGGCGTAAAGGCGCGCTCCTCGGTGATCGCCACATCGCCCAGGTGGTTCCATGAGGCCACGATCAGATCCTGCTTCAGCGAGCGTCCGTATTCCAGGTAGACCTCGTCAAATGCCCGCTTGAAAGCCACGGCCCCCCAAGTCATGGCCTCCCAGTCCAGTGCAGGGGCGTTGGTTGCTGGATAGCCCGGTATTTGGGCGGCGATACTTGCAAACGTGTGCGAAGCCAGGTTGGTGATTCCGAACCGGGTATCCAGTTCGCCGGCTGTGTAGCGGTCGGACAACCATTGTCTGAAACCGGCCTGGCAGTAGGGACAGGCGCAATTCCACATGTAGTTGTAATTGGCCACGACTCCATCCAGTCCGGTGGAAATGGCCAGCTTGAGCATGCTCTTGAGGAGTGCGCGTGCGTGCGGGCTGTTGGGACAAAGGCCAACGTAGGTCACGTAGTGGACGTTCGAAAGCACATTTCCCGTTGCATCGCGCATGAGCAGCTCACGCACATCGGGATGCGGACGCTGCCCCAATAGGTCTTCCGGCCACTTGTTCTGGTAGAAGTCGAAGAAACCGTTGGTCCGCGCCGGATCGGCGATGACATTGACCGTCTGGAAATGCCCCACCACCTTCAGTCCCAGTTTGTGGATCGTGCGATTGTCCTCGCTCTGCACGGCCAGCGCTTCCCGCTGACCCGAAACGGGGAGTTGCATGGGATAACCCATCGACTTCGGATCATCCGCATAGCCATGGAACATCGGACCGTAAAATCCGCATTGCACGATCTCCGGCCGGACCTCACGGAGAAAACGTGCGAACACGGCATTGGTCGTCCCGCCCCAGGTCACGTAGAACGAGCGGAATCCGAACTCGGGGTCGGGCAGGTCCATGTGCGCGGCATGGGCCAAACTGGCCATCACCATCCAGAGGACGCATGGCCATGTCAATCGCCAACCGATTCTGCCCTTTTGCATTGTTGGCGTTTTCCTATTCGAAGCAGGTGAGATCCGTCAACGTTCGGATCAACAGTCGCTTGCCCACGCAAATCGGTGTGGTGCGGAAACCGCCCAGTACGTTGCGACCAACCTCTTTGTAGGTTTTCCCGGCGGCAATGACCACGGTCGTGCCGTTGTCGGCGCTAAAATAGAGATTCCCGTTTGCGTAGAAAGGACTGGGATAAACCGTTTTTCCACCCTTGCCAAAATCGATGTTCTGCTGGTACGCGAGCGATCCATCTGCCGTATTCACCACGCTCAGACTGCCGGATGAAGACAGGTTGTAAGCCAAGCCGTCGTGAATGACCGGCGTGGCATAGTAACGGTCTTTTGGCAGGCTGGCGGTCCACAGCGGGCGGGGCGTGCCATCGGGATTGATGCCCACGGCCGATGCGCCCTTTTCATCCATCTGGTAGGAGATGCCGTTGACGATCACGGGGCCGTTCCATTGGAAAGGCTGAACTTTCTCGGCGGTCTTACGTCCATCGGCAACGTCAAACCAGTCGCCTGCGGGCGTCAGCACGAGCCAGCGCTCGCCCACTTTAACAACAGCGGGCGTACCCCAACCGCTCGCACTGTCAGCCACCCAACGATCCTTACCCGTGGCGGGTTCAATCGCCAGCAGCCGGTTGCCGATGTGCACGACAAGGGTATCGCCCGCAAGCACCGGCGAGGCGCAGTGTCCCCAGCCATGCTTGGGAGCGCCTGCAACACGGCCCCAGACGCGCTGCCCGTCCAGCGTGTAGGCGGCCAAGGTGCCGCTCCCGAAAAGCACATAGAAATGCTTGCCGTCGGTGACCGGAGTGGGGGAGGTGAGTCCGTTGACGTCATGCGTCGCGGGAAAGCGATATTTTTCATGGGGTGTGATCTCTGCCTTCGCGGCATCGCGCGCCTTCTCGGCTTCGGCGAGATTCTGTTTGGCGGCCGCATCGTCGGGAGTCTTGCCCAAGGCGCCTTTCGCTTTTCGGACAAGCCCCTCCGCCGCCCGCAGTTTGGATTCCAGATCGCCCAGTGCCGTCCGGGTCGCACGCGCGGCGGCAGCCTCTTCCGCGGTGGCGGCGATATCGGCGTAATCCTGCTCGGCCTGCCAGAGCAGTTTGCCGTCTTCCATCGCGTAGCAGAGAACGGTCGCAGGCTCAGCGCAGACCAGGACGCGGCCGTCCTGAAGAACCGGGCTTGCATTGGACCACTTGGAAATCGGGACACGCCAAACGACGTTGCTGTCGCGACCCCACGCAGTTGGCGGGGTGGCATCCTTGTAGACGCCGGTCCCGTCGCCGCGCCAGCCCGTGGCTCCCCATGAGGAGGTGGCGCCTAGAAACCCGATTACTGCAACCTTGATCAACTGTTTCATGTGTATTCCTGACTCCATTTTCCATGTCTGTTCAAAAGCGGCTGATGATCTGACGCCGCTTGACCGTGGGGGATGTTGCGTCGCCGCGAAGAATGTCCGTCTCGCAGAAACGCGCCATGAGAATTTCGCGGGTGCCCGTCCGTTCGAAATCGTAGGTGATGATGATCGATCCGTCCTGGTCCTGCTGACCGTCGGGATAGGAAACTTTCAGCCGCTCATCCAGCAGGAGTCCGCCCGTCCACGACGCGCCATCGTCCGTCGAGAGAAAGGCGGTCAGGTGGGATCGCCCCGTCCGCTCCGTCAGCTGGCCGTGCTTGACCAGCAGCAGATTGCCGGACTGCAGCCGCCGGATGAAGAAACGAGCATCGGGGTGGGGAATGTCGGTCGGCAGCAGCGGGGACCAGGTGCTGCCGCGATCCTTTGACACGCTTCGGCCGATTCCGTAGCGGGTGCGGACATAGACGTCGATGTCGCCGTTCGCATGTTCGACGAAGATGTGCTCGTCGTAACTGCGTGCCTCGCGAGGCACATCCGCGCCGCCACGGCGGCACCAGGTCCCGCCCTGATCGGTGGAGGCCACCAGGCCGGCGCTGTTGTCGGATTCGCGCCAGGTTGAGACCGGCAGGGCCCAGTCGCTGTTCTGGAGTATCGTCGGTTTGTTCATCATCACGCCTGATGCAATTCGCCGCGGTGCGGACCAGGTTGGCGAGGCCGCATCGGGGTTATCGGTTGTCATCGCCCAGACGCATGCGGTGTTTCCCTGATGACCCACGCCCTGCGTCCAGAACCACCAGAGGCGTCCGGTGGGATCAACCCAGAGCTGCGGATCGAAGGCGCGCAGCGGACCGGCGCCATCGGGATCGACAATCAGTTGTTCCTGCCAGGTCTGGCCTTGATCACCGCTCCGGCTCAGAACGGCATAGTTGTTTTGGTCCTCGTTGGGCGTCGGCCCGGCATACCACGTGGCCCAGATGGACAGCGGCGACAGCGCCAGACTGGATATTCCCTGAAACGCCCGCTGGCTCAGGGCATGCGCCGAATCCGGCGGCGCCACAGTGGCAGGGGGGGCAGATGGATCGGTTATGCTTTCGTTCATGGGTATCTCTGTCGGTGGTCGCAAGCGGGCACGGAGGGTACGGCACAACCTGCAAAACACCTTGTATGAAGCTCCATTTTCAACTAAAATTCGTGTCAATTAGAGCTCCCCGAGCATCGGCGTCTGCATCGGTGAGCCGGTTGAGCTTTGGTGCCAGAGGGGGGACTCGAACCCCCACGATGGAATGACCCATCTGCGGATTTTAAGTCCGCTGCGTATGCCATTTCGCCACTCTGGCTGTGAGTGTCATTGAAGCTGAAGCGGGCGCTGGGGACAAGCTTAAAGTTATCCGCGCTCAATTTACGTAAATATTCAAGGGAACAGCCTGATGACATTTGAACAAGCCTGCAAACGATTGGAACCCGAGGGACAGCACCAGCTCCTGAACGGGTGGGACCGACTGGATGACGAAGCCCGGTCAGACCTGCTGGGTCAGATCGCCGCACTCGACTTCGGCATCATCCGCACCATGCGCGCGCAGCTCGATGGCCGGCAAGCGGCCGTGACGTCCTCCGCTTCGGAACCCGAGCCAGCCGCCGTGGTTGAAATGCGTCCACATGAACGCGCCCAGGCGACCGAACGGGGGGAGGCGGCACTGCGGGCCGGCCAGGTCGGTGTCCTGCTGGTGGCTGGCGGCCAGGGGTCGCGGCTTGGCTATGAAGGGCCGAAAGGCGCCTTTCCCATCGGCCCTGTCAGCAACGCGGTCCTCTTCTACTTCCACGCCCGCAAGATCCTCTCGCTCACCCGGAGCTACGGCGCGACCGTCCCCTTCTACATCATGACAAGCGAGACCAACGATGCGGCGACGCGGGACTGCTTCGCCGAGAACGGCTGGTTCGGCCTCGCGCCGGAGGATGTCTTCTTCTTCAAGCAGGGGATGTGGCCGTCGTTGGACGATACGGGACGGATCATCCGGGACGCCCCCGGCCACATCTTCAAAAGTCCCGATGGCCACGGCGGCACCCTTTCCGCATTGCAGTCAAGTGGCGGCCTGGCCGACATGGCGCGGCGCGGGCTGAAAACGGTCTTCTATTTTCAGGTCGACAATCCGCTGGTCGAGATTGCGGACCCCGCCTTTATCGGCCTGCATCTCCTCAAGGGAACCGACCTTTCCATCAAGGTCTGCGCCAAGCGCGACCCATCGGAAGGACTCGGCATGGTCGTGCAGCGCGACGGCCGTTGCGAGATGGTCGAATACACCGAGTTCACCGATGCGCAGAAGAATCGGCGCAAGGCCGATGGCGAGCTCTATTTCAAATACGGAAGCGTGGCCATCCACCTCTTCCAACTGGATTTTTTGCAGCGCGAGGCTTCGGTTGAACTGCCGATGCATATTGCCCACAAGAAGATTGCCGTCTGCGGCGATGACGGAACGGTGACGACGCCCAAGGCTCCCAACGGCTACAAGTTCGAGAAGTTCATCTTCGATCTGCTGCCGCATGCCAACTCCGTTTTGAATGTCGCCTTCGACCGTGCCGAGGAGTTCTCGCCGGTCAAAAATGCGACGGGCGCCGATTCCCCAGAAACCTGCAAGCGGGATCTGATTGCCAAATGGGGGCGCTGGTTTGCCGAGGTCGGCATTGCGATCCCCCGCGATGGAGCCGGCCATCCTGCGATTCCCATCGAGATCGATCCCGCCTACGCCCGGACGCCGGAGTTGTTAAAGGTGCGCCTGGGCGCGGGCTGCAAGCTGGATGATCAGCAGGCGATTTGGCTTAAGCAGATTTGAAAATGTACCGTGACATCCTGCGTTGGACACTGCGGCTCTTCCTGATCGCGGCACTGCTCGCTGGCGTGCTGACATTCTCGACGGGGTGGGGGTGCCGTCTGGCCATGCGGTTGCTCCGTTCATCCCGTCCTTTGCGCGCACTTCCAGCGCTCACGTTTCGCATCCAACACCTTTCACTGACGGGTGTCGAGATTGCAGACATTCAACTGGGCCACGAGGCTGGCGCCCCCCGCATCCGGCGTCTGGAAGTCCGGTATTCGCCCCGGAGCCTGCTTGCGCACACCATCAACTCGGTCAGCGTTGACGGCCTGTTTTGCCAGTTCAGCGCCGCCTCTAACACGCTAGCGTTCGTCGGTCAATCGCACATTCAACGTCTGTTCCCCGCGAACGCGGCCTCTCGCCCGGCGGGACCGCCAAGCTGGAAGCTTCTGGAATTGGCCGCGACCGACCTGCAGGTGCAGATGATGACCGGCGACGCCGATACCCCGTCGATGCTGGACTGCCTCTCCGGAACGCTGCGGACCCAGTGGAATGACGGGAACGCCTATCATCTCTCCTGGGGTGGCGATCTTCTGAATGTACCGTCGTGGCTCAGTGGCGATGTGGATCTCGGTTCAAAGAGCGGACGCGTCTCCGCCGCCGTGCCCTTTGTTTCCAGCCAGCGTCTTCGGGACCTTGCCAGCCAACTGCGACCCGGCATGAAGGTGCCGCCCATCGATGGCGCCCTTTCTTTCTCCATCTCCGCCGATTTCACAAACGCGCTGCCGCAGGAAGTCACGGTGCTGGCCGCCACCCGTGGAGTTCTCAGCTTTGCCTCTGAGCGTGTTTCGCTGAGCTTAACCGATGTGCTTGCGGGCGGACAATGGCAGCTTGGTGACGGTATGCCCGGACGTCTCCGGAACGTCGCGGTACAGGCTACGTTGGCACATTTGTCCGGATTACCCCCGTTAGTATCGGATGCGCTTGCTGCCGCGCATGTGGAGTTCCGTCTCGCCGAAACGACGCTGACCGGCCATCTGAAGCAACCCTTCGGCATCCAAGGCCAACTCAGCTTGCCGCAGTGTGCAAAGTATGCCGAAGCTGGCCGGGCGGAGATCGATCTCGACATGGCCGTTTCAACGACAAACCTTCAATTTCGCGCGGGAATGCCAACGGCATCGGGCGTTGTCCAACAGGGCGAGATGTCGATTCCTTGGCGGGTCGGAGAAGCCTCGCTCCAGGCCAGTGCCGTGCGCATCGACCCGGGTAGTGGATGGGAGATCGCGGGGGAGGGTTCTTTGGTTGATGTTTGCGCCATCCATCCGGATGGTCTGATCAGCAATGCCTCCGTTCATGTCCCTTTCGGCGGTTTCCTGGACCTGTCACGCCCGGAATCCATCTGTTTTCCGATTATCCATCCCAGGCTGAATTGGGAGCGTGCGCAACTGTCAGGGCTGGATCTCCTGATTACAAATTGTGCGGCCACCGCCGCAGCGGATACTGGCATACTCCTGGAATCGGCGGTTCAAATAAGCGCTGCTGGCTCCTTCTTGGCGTTGGATGCGAAGCTCGAACTGACCGATGATGGCGGAATTCACGCAAAAGTGGTTCAGCACACAGTTCGGTTCACACACGAGGATGTGCTGTTCGCCGGAATCCTTGCGCGGCTTGCCATGCCGAGCGCCAGCCTCGAGGGGTTGAAGTTTTCCGGAGCGCTTGGCTTCGAGGCCGAATGCAACGTCATTGCTGGGGCCAAGCCGGACTGGCGGTGCGGGGCATCCGTCGATGATCTGGCTGTGGCGCTGACCGGGGAGGTCAACGGCGAGATTGCCGGCATTCATACGTCTGTACAGTTGGAAGGGGAGGGGCTCCGTTGGCAGTTGCAGCCGGTGGAGAGTGTCTTCACCAACGCGCTGTTCGCCGGTATCGGTGTGAACGGCGGCCGGATTCTCTGGCGAATGGACCGGCAGGCGCTATTGATTGAGCGGGCGGAATTCGACTGGTGCGGGGGGAAAGCCAGACTCTACGCGGTACGAGTCGATCTCAAGCATCCGGATGTCGACTTCATCCTCTATATTGACAGCATGGATGCCGGCGAGCTGTTGCGCCTCATCAAGCCCTTCGACGGGACGGCAACCGGACGATTGTACGGGCGACTTCCCCTGCGCATTTGCAATCGACGGGTTCAACTCTCGGAGGGTTTCCTTTACGCGCTGCCAGGCGAGCGGGGAAATATCCGTTTACGCAACGCAAGTTTCATCCGGGATTACTTGTCACGCGCCGGACTGCCTGTGGTGGTACAAAAGAATGTTGCAGACGCGCTCGGCGATCTCAACTATGATGTTCTTCGTTTGGATTTGAGTTCTACTACGGCGCGCGAGGCCAAGCTGGTCATGAAACTCGCAGGTCGGGCGGCGCATGACCCGAAGCTACCGCCGGTGGACTTGGACATACGTGTCAACGGTCCGCTGGAAGCGCTGTTGAATTTTGGACTGCAGATGAATAACACGCAACGATAGTGCGTCTATGAAGTATTGTTGTCGTTGTGTCGTCGATTTTGGTGCATGATGCAGAAAGGGCAGGGGATAGACATGAGACGTCTCGGTTTCGGTTGTTGGGTGATTCTCGGCTTGGCGATGCTTGGTTCCGGGTGTTTTTCGGTTAAAACGGAACACGAGATCAAGCCGATCCACATCACGATGGACATTAACCTGAAAGTTGACAGGGAATTGAACGATTTCTTTGGCGACATTGACGAATCAAAATGAGGGGAGCGGAAATGAAGAAGGTTGCGTTATTATCAGCTGTTACATTTTCAATCATCATGGCAACGGTTGTACAGGGTGCCGATTTGGATCAAGTCAAGGCACGGATGAAGAATCGGCGGCCAGTGGTGGTAGCCTTGCTGACTCAGCAGAAAGCGGGTGAAAACAATCAGGGATACCTGGTTATCCGTGGCGAGGCGTCCGCCGACGAGAAAAAGGCGCTGAATGAGGAAAATGCCGACCGGAAGCAAGTCTATGAGGAGATCGCGGTCAAGACGAAAGCCACGATACAAATTGTGGGTGCGCAGCGTGCAAGCGCCATCGCCGGGCTTGCGCAATCCGGGGCTTGGCTGCAGAACGCTTCTGGGCAGTGGTATCAGAAGAAATGAGTTCCGCTTGACGCTGGGGCGGGTCATGTAGTATAAACCAGCCCGTCTTCCTATTGCCGCGGGCGCTTAGCTCAGTTGGTTAGAGCGCTACCTTCACACGGTAGAAGTCACAGG
>CAZQKI010000051.1:0-25303 GCA_964592855.1 uncultured Lentisphaerales bacterium | reverse complement strand
GCAAACCCGGCCCGGTACTGGTTCGTGGTCAGGCGGGGCCCCCAGAACCCTTCACTCAAGAAACCTTCGCCATCGGGCTCCATCTGGAGTCCGTCATCGAACACAATGCCGCCCGGCGGCGGACTGGGCGGGGGGGCGTTGTTGGTCTTGGTGCTCCCCATGGCGATGAAGGTCGCCAGGAAAACTACAGCAAGCAGTTTGCCGCCAGGCGGCAGCGCACGGAACTGACGGTTCAGGGTTGTATAGAGGCTACGCCGGCGAGGCGACGTGCAGAACCAGGAACCCAAACAGAAGAGCATCGGAACGGCGGCCAGCAGGCAGACGGTGACGACGAGGTACTGGCGGATGTTTTGCAGAGTATCCATCAGTTACCTCAGGATGATCATGGCGCCATCAAACTGGAAACGGATGCTGACATCCTCTTCCGCGATTTCTGCCCCCCGCACCGTCACGCGCAGGAGATTCCAGTTCGCGGGGGCGAGCCAGGAGAAGGGTGGATTGAGGAGCAATCCTTCAAAGGCGAAATCTCCCGTGTCGTCGGAGAAGACCGCAGATATTGGCTTGCCCTGTGCGCTGATGCGGATGGCGGCGCGCAGCGTTCGGCGGCGCGGTGTTTGGCCGTCGGCGCGAACAAAAACGTGGCGGTCCTTGAGACCTGACGAGCGCAAAAACCACTCGCCGCTGTCCCAGCCGATAATGCACGCAGTTTCCTCGGCTGCCAGGTAGCCGTCAAGGGGGACGGCATCGCGTCCAAAGGCGACTTGTACGTTGTTTGATGGGGTGGCGTCGAAAGCGAGTTCCAGGCGGAAGCGTTGCAGGTCGCGGGAGCTGTTTTCGGGGATGGCGGTATCGCCGGAAGCCTCACGGTCAGCGAAGGTTGGGGCAGGCAAGCGTGGCACGTTAACCGTCAGTGCCGGTGCGGTTGTGGCGAACGCCAGGACTGTGACCACCCACGCAGCAACGCACCTCCGGTGCACTGGTCGAATGATACTCTTAGCTGCATGCATATTGTGTCAGTGTAGCCTTCACTGCCGCAATAGGCAACCGCATATTGGACTCTGCCTCTCTTCACCATTCGGTCTGCCTTTCGCGATTCGCTAAGCCGCATGCACCTCTTTCGCGCGCCAAACGGTTGCCCCAAATACGAGACTTCGAAATTGTCTGTTGCAGTCCGTGCAGGTGATTAATATAATGAACGGCATTCATCAGGAATGAATCATTCAATCGGATTCTTTATGACCGACAAATTCCCCTTCGATACCGCGCTGACCCAGGAAATCCGCGACTACGCCCTGCGGGAGCTGAATGCCGACCTCGTGGGCTTCGCCGACCGCTCGCGGTACGAGCACGCCCCCGCCCGGATGAGCCCGCAGGGGCTGATGCCCGACTCCCGCAGCGTGATCGTCATGGCCATCCACCATCCCGATGCCGCCATCGAGCTTGGCGGGCGCGACCATCCGCAGATCATCGGCCCCTATTACATCCAGTACATCATGAATTCGCGGCTGGACGAGATGTCGTACCGCATGGGGCTCTTCCTCCAGTCCCGCGGCTGGCGCGCCGTCCCGATCGTCTCCTCCAACATCTGGCGCTACAAGGGCTACAAGGAGATGACCGAGCAATTCGCACCCGACCTCTCCCATCTCCACAGCGCCGTCGCCGCCGGGCTGGCCGAGTTCGGCTACAACGGGCTGGCCATCACGCCGGAGTACGGCGCGCGGCAACGCTACGTCAGCATCGTCACCGACGCCCCGCTGGCGCCGTCGCCCCTGCTGGTTCCCGGCAGCGTCTGCGACGACTGCATGCTCTGCCGCAAGCACTGCCGCTCCGGCGCGCTCGCCAAGGAACTCGACGGCTTCAACGAGGTGCGGATCGGCGAGTACACCTACCGCTATGTCCGCAAGAACCTCTGGCGCTGCGCGTGGGGCGAGCATTTCGATCTCGACCTCGACCTGCCGATTCCCCCGCATGTCGACGAGCAGGTCATCCTCGATGCCGTCAGGCAGCACGGAACCCGCGGCGGCGAAATGGGAAGCTGTCTGCGCCACTGCCTGCCCAAGGCCCGCCGCTACTTCGACGCCGCCTACACCGACGCGCCGCGCCGGCGCCGCGACGTCATCCCCGCCGAAGGCCCGGTCAACCGCGGCATCCAGGACCGCGTGGTCAGCCTGGCCGCGCACCACGGCACCGACTTCGCCATCGTCTGGACGCGCGCCGCGCTCGCAGCGGCCGGGATCGATACGGATCCCCACCTGCCGGCCACGCGTGCCGCCGTGACCTTCGGGATCACGGTGCCCCAGGCGCTCCTGCGCGACCGTCTGACGGGCGCCTGCCACTACCTGGTTCAGCAGGCCGCCTACGACGCCGTCCGGGAGCTGGAGCGCGCCGGCTACACGTCCGTCTCGCGCAGCGGTGTCCCCGAGGATCGCTTTCAGGCGCTGATCGAAGGGCTGCCGGCCAACCGCGTCATCGTCACCGAAACCCTCCTGACCGAGGCGCCGCTGGAGGCGACGTCACCGGCAATCGTGTTGCCGGCGGAGCAGGCGGTGCCCGCGGGAAGCGACTTCGGCGACAGCCTGCGCCGGCTCCTGCTCGGCCTCGGCGCCACCTGCGTGGGCATCGCCCCGGCGGAGCGGCTGGAGCGGCTGGTCGGCCAGATGCGGCCGCATTTCGACGGACAGCGCATCTTCGACTTCAAGGACAACGCCAAAGCTTTTTCACCGACCTTGCCCGAAGTGACGTCGCGCGTCCGCCGTCTGAAGACCCCGGCGGACTACCTGCCCGACGCCCGCAGCGTGGTGGTCTTCGCGCTCACACTGCCGAAGACGAGCGTCGAGATCACGGCGCGGCACGACGCCGAAGCCGTCGGCCCCAACTCCTTTGCACAGTATGAATCGATCAATCTGCTGGCGCTGATGCTGCGCCGGGCGATCGCCCTCTGTGAGCGTTACGGCGTCCGCGCGGAGTGGTCGTTCGACCTGCTCGGCAGCGCCTCGACCACGGCCAACCCGCGCGGCCAGCAGCCCGACGCCTTCAGCAACCGCTTCGCCGCCTGGGCGGCCGGCCTCGTGCGCCTCGGTACGGGCGGATTCCCGATCCATCCGGTGCATGGCACCAACCTGCGCTATGCGGCGCTGGTCATCGACCGCGAGCTGACACCCAACGCCCCGCTCGCCGGCTGGCGCCCCGAGCGCTGCAATGGTTGCAGCCGCTGCCTGAAGAGCTGCCTGACCTCAGCCTTCGGCGACGACGTCCGGCTCGAGCTGGACGGCGTCGCCGACACCTTCCGGCTAATCGATCCCGCCCGCTGCGATTGGGCCAAGCGCTTCTCGCTGATCGCAGCAGAAGGAACTGCGTTTACCGGCTGGGACCTGACGGTGCCCGTGCCGGAGCGGATCACCGCCCGGGCGCTGGCCGAGGGCCTTGGCCAGCAGCCGCCGATCGAGAAACGGCGCCCCTGCAACTTCGAAGCCTGCGTCATGGCGTGCCCCTACACACGCCCGCAAACCTGAAGGTCAATCCAGATGCCCACCCCCCTTGTTCAATCGGTGATCCGCGCGCTCGGTGTCCTCGACGAGCTGACGGCCGCCGATGGCCGGGGGGAGGGCCTGGCGCTTTCGGATCTCGCCCGGCGCACCGGCCTGCGTCCCAACACGCTCCACAACCTCTTGCGGAGCCTGATTGCCGCGGGCTACGCGGAGGCGCCCGGCGGCGGACGCTACCGCGAGGGGCCGAAGTGCCGCAGGCTGGGGCTTCGCAATCACTCCGGCGAATGGGCTGAACGGCTGACGCCCCTTCTCGACGGACTGGTCGCGAAGACGGGCGAGAGCGTGGTCTTCTGCGTCCTGGCGGACGTCGAGCGGCTGATGATCTACCACCGCGAGTGCGACCATCCCGTCCGGGTGGTCAACCACATGGGACCACACCGCCACTTCTTCAGTTTGGCCACCTCGCGCGTCCTGGCTGCCTGGAGCGGCCCGGACGCGCGCGAGGCCCTGGTCCGGCGCTGGGGGTTGCCGGGCGGCGCTTTCGACAACATCCGCTCGCAGGCCACGCTGAACGTGGCGCTCGATGCCATCCGCACCGCCGGCCAGGCACGCTGTCTTTCGCACGATGGCCACGTCGTCAACCTGGCGGTTCCGGCGCTGGCCTCCGGCGGCACACTGCTCGGCGCGCTGGGCTGCTATCTGCCGGAATTCCGGTGTAACCCCGAGGGGGAACGCGCACTGCTGGCGGACATGCGGCGGACCGCGGCGAGTGCCGGGAAGGTGCTGCAGAACGTTTCAACGAATTTAGCGAATTCAACGAATGGGAAGAAGGGGCAAGGCGAACGGCGAAGGTCGGTTTTGTGAGGTGACGGTACAAACGTAACGGAGGATGAACCATGAAGCAGATGCCGGATGACTGCCTGAAATGGCGACTGATGGGCCTTGTGCTGGCCGCACTGTGGGCGCTGGCGCCAAGCGCGTCGCACGCGGGGGACATCACGTGGACCAATGCGGCGGGGGGCAATTTTTCCAATCCGCTCAACTGGAACCCCAACCAGGTGCCGGGGGTAAGCGACACGGCGATCTTCAATATCACGACACCCGGCCCCTACACGGTCACCTGGAGCGTTCCGGTTACCAACTATCGTTTCAAGGTGGAGCGGGGTACGCTCGACTGGAATCTGGGGGGCCACAAGTACACAGTTACCTATGGTGGTCCCGTTCTGGGCGTTGCCGGAAACACACTGGACATGACGGTGACCAACGGACAACTGGCGATTGCAACCTCTGCCCCGTATTATGGCATCAGGGGCAATACCCGGGTACGGGTCGCGGCAAACACAAGCGGCAATATCGGTCGATTGACAAGCAGCGGCGTCGAAAGTGGGGCAACGCTGATCGTCGATGGAGCACCTTTGGGACAAGCCCGATACAATGTATACGCGGGCGGAGCTTTGGTGATTACGAACAATGGCTCGCTTGATGCAGGCACCGGAACCATTAGTTATAACCAGGGGTCGGTGGTTCGTATGGCCGGAACGGGAACCTGGACGAGGTTGCTTAACATGACAATCGATTGCGGAGCGTCAGGCGGCGTCTACCTCTCTGACGGCGCGCAGATCAAAGTCTGGAACTTCTCTGGTAAACCGGTCTTGAAATCAGGAAGTCATGTGTTCCTGGATAACGGACAATTATTCGACACGGGCACCTTGTTCATTGAGGGAGGGGTGATCGAGGGGCGAGGAAAGATCGGTTCGACCACCTACAATGGAGGGTGGATACGCCCGGGCGGAACGGCGGGCGTGGGGGTGATCACAAATTCCGCGAGTCTCGTCAATACCAATGGCTCTGTCCGTGGCACCATTGAACTCGAACTGAACGGAACCGCCGCCGGTGCTTCCGACCGGTTGGCCGTGCTCGGCACGCTCCACGCGTTTGGCACGCTGGCGGTGAGCCTGATTGATGGATTCAAACCGGACTCCGGAAACACCTTCGACATTCTCGATTTCACGTCCACGGAAGGCGAGTTCGAAACGCTCGACCTTCCCGGCGCCGAGGCCAACTGGGATATCAAGAAGCTCTATACGACGGGCGAAATCCGCTACCGGCCGACCGGCACGGTGCTGATGGTGCAGTAGGACGGAGCGCTTGACAAATGTTTAGCGGACACAGCGGGTTCAGGGGGTCAATGACAACCGTTTTCTGGCCAGCACCCAGGCCTGAAGGCCTTCTCCGACTTCCGGCTAAAGCCGGGACTCCGACCTTGGGGTCTGCTTTGAAAACCAACCCCGGGGCCCCGGCCAACCCTTGCCGGAGTACCGCCTTCAGGCGGAAGCGAGTCAGGGGCTTCAGCCCCGGTTTCACGGCTTCTTGCGCCGCGCTCCCCGACACCCCTGTAGCCTTGCTCGTAAAGCGACTCGTACACAAACACCTGATCTTGTTTACCCTGGCCCTCGGGCTCCTGCTGCTGCCGCCGGCCGGCCGGGCGGACGAGGCGTTCGAGCAGGCCCTGAGCCGCGGCCGGGAGCAGTTGCAGCGCGGACGGAAAATCTGGGATATCCGCAACGCCCGCGGCTCGGCCCTTGCGGCGCTGAAGGCCGCCACGGACGTGACGGAGCGCGCGCAGGCCGCCGCGCTGCTGGAGACGACGCTGATCCAACTCGCGGGAATGAAGGAGACCACACCGCCGGAGCGGCTGACGCTGCAGCTCCAGGCCGCCGGCGCCCATGGCCTGCGCAATGATTTCCCCGCCATGGAGCGCCACATCCAGGCCGCGGTGGCAGCCGGGGCGGACGATCCGACGGCCGGCGCGCTCGAGCCGCTCAACGCGGGGGAAACAACCACTCTGGCGGACAACCGGGGCGCGGCTGCGCCGCCATTCGTGAAGCTCGACCTCGCGACCCGGATCACGGCCTTCTGGGATGCGGCCGTCTTCTACGTTCACGCGCGTGAATACGCAGTCGCCCGTGCCCTCGAAGCGCATAAGCAGGCCCTCCATGCCTCCGGCACGATGCCCCTGAACCGGACGCTCTGCACCTACGTGGATACGGCGCCGTCGGGCGTCGTGGCCTGGGCGCAGTCGCCTATCGTCCGCGATCCCGCGCGGCGATCCCGTGGCTTCCTCCCGGCGCCGCGAGAGAACAAGGCGATCGACCCAATGCTGTGGGATCTCCTTGCCGAGCGCGTCCTGACCGAGGTGGAGAAGGCGGCTCTCGCCGACCCGGCGACCGCCTTCTACACGGTCTACGATCCTGCAGGGTGGCACCTCTACATCGAGACGGATCGGCGGGGCGGACCGGTTGATGTGTTCTTCTCCACCAGCATGCGGCAGATTCATCCCTACCGCTGCCGCTTCCGCCTGCCCAACAGCACGGACACGGCATCGAGCGACCTGCCGGGAACCATCCGCATCGAGACGGCGAAGGTCGGCGAGGGACTCGGCACCGCCCTCTTCATCCCCTGGGAGAGCCTCTACAACCGCCTGCCGTTCCTGGAGGGGCACGACGAGCCGTGGGGGTTTACAATCGTCCGCGGCAATCCCGTCAACCTCACCTGGGGCGGACGGGAGCGGGAGCCGGGGCGATGGGGCCGTGTCGAGTGGCAGAAGCCGACGGCAGAACAGCGGCTCGCCATCCAGCGGCATCTGATCCGTCGCGCCTGGGAGACATACGGACAGGGCATGCCCGCCGTGACCAATTTCTGGAGCGATCCCGCGCAGGGCGATCCCGCCTTCTACCAGTCGGTGATCCAGCCGCTGACGGCGCGCTACGCGACGGAGGGGACGCGGCTGGCCGACATCGGGAAGTGGGAACCGTCGAGGGTCGAGGCGTGCTTCTCAGAGGCGCCCGCCTGGCTCGATTTCGAGCGGCACGCGACCACGCTGCGGCGCGAGGCGCTGCTGCGGCAATTCACGGCGTCCGCCACCGATCCGACGGATCCGTCCGGTGCGCCCGACCCCTGGGCCGGCAAGCCGCTGGCCTGCCATGTCGTGCCGGCCCTCAGTTCCGTGAGCCGGACGCCGGAGACGCGGCCGACGGCGGAGACCCTCGGCGATCTGATCGCGCGGGTCGGGGCGAAAGGTGAGTTCGTGCCAGCCTCGTTCCTTGTCGATCCCCGGCAGGATGTGGCGCGGTTGGAAGTGAAGGCCGGGGCGCTGCGCCTCCTGAACCGCGACGGCCAGACGGTAAACGGCGAGATCCCGTCCAGCCAGGTGGATATCCGCGTGGTCAAGTGCTGGTGGCAGCCGGGACGCGCCTGGTTCAGCTACGCGGATGACTACACCCGCCGCGAGCTGATGCCCGATTTGCTGCTGCATGACGACGGGCTGGTCAAGGTTGACCGACAAACTCGCGAGCAGTACGTGCGCGTCGACAAACCCGGCGGGCCGGAATACGTCTGGATCAGCTACCCCTTTCCCCGGCATGCCTCGCAGTGGAGAGGGGATCGCATGCCGCTCCTCCCGGGCGGAACGCTGTTCGACCCGATCCGGGAGCCCGTGTCCGATGCGCCCACCTTGCAGCCCGTGCCGCTGGTCCGGGGCGAGCCCCGGCAGTTCTGGGTCACCGTCCGGATTCCCGGCAACGCCGCCGAAGGGCTTTACGAGGGAACCCTCGCGCTGACCGCCGATGGCGCCCCGGCAGGCGCGATGCGGCTGCGGCTACGCGTGCTGCCGTTCGATCTGCCCGACCCCAAAACCGCCTATGATCTGGAGCGCGGGTTCATGGTAGGCATGGATGGCCTGGGCACACTGCGGGGGCAATTGGAAGACTTCGACAGCGATCAGGAGCAGGCGGAGCGGCGGCTGCGCGCCCTCTTCAGGAATCAGCGGGAACACAACATCAACATCTATTCCGCCCTCAACATCCTCAGCTACAACTACCATTACGGGAAGGACGACCCCGAGGGGCATCGGTACGAACTGGCCAATGTCATGGCCGATCCCGCGGAGAAGGCCATCCTCATCCGCAACCTCGAACTGGTGCGGGAGGCGGGATTCAAGCCGCCGCTGGTGGCGGCCGCCCGCGCCTGCATCACGCAGCGGACCCAGGTGCTGAAGACGCGCACGAACGAATTCACGGTCGCGGAAGCCGATGAAATTCTGAACCGCTACCTGCTGGCGTCGAAGGAACTGCTGGACCTCGTGGAGCGCGTGCTGGGGCACCGCGACGTCTACTTCTGGGGCGCGGGCGAACCCGCCCGCGAGGTCGTGGCCAATCAACTGGACGGCTTCCGGGCGCTGAAAGCCATCGGCGTGAAGATCGGCAGCGAGGGGCAGCCCTGGATGGTGGAGGCGGATGAGGGGGTCGTCGACATGGTCAATCTGGGCGGCGCCTTCTTCGACCGGAAGTACACCGATCCCTGGCATGCGCGCGGCGGGCGGGCGCTCTGGTACGCCGGCCCCCACCCCGGCGCGAAGGATCCCGACAAGTCCCGGCGCGTCCATGGCATGATGGGCTACCAGGCCCGTTTCGACGGCACCAAGAACAACACGTGGGGCGACCAGTGGCTCGATTTCCACAGCCCCTACGGCTACCACATCACGATGATCTATCCCACCCGCGACAGCGTGATCGACACCCTCCAGTGGGAGGGCTTCCGCGCGGGGATCGACGACGTCCGCTACGCGACCAAACTGAGAATGCTGGCGGCGGCCGCCGTGGCCGGCGCCGATGCGGCGCGCGCCGCGGTGGCGAAGCAGGCGCTGGCCTGGCTGGAGGCGGTTGATGCGCAGCGGACGGATCTCGATGCGATGCGGCTGGAGATGATCAACTGGATCCTCCGGCTTTCCCATTCGGACAAGGAGGTGCGGCCATGAGAACGATCATGAAACGGAGTCTGCTGGTTGTCGGGGTGCCGCTGCTGCTGGCGTTGCCGGCGGCGGGACAGCCCGTGACGGACGGGGAGGTCCAGGCGCTCACAGCCTCGATCGACGCGCTGCGCCCCGCCGTGAAACACCCCGTGCTGCAACGCTATCTGGCGCAGTTGCAGCTGGAACTCGGCGCCGTCACGCGCCTGCCGCCGAACGCGTCCGCGCGGCAGGCGGAGTCCTTGCGCAAGGCCGTGGCCAATGCCCGGCAACTGGCGGACGACGCCGCCGCCTTGCCCGCCGACTCACCCTGGCTCACGGCGCCTTACCTCGGCTACGTCGTCCCGGCCATCAGCGCAATCCGCCGCGTGCCCGACTCGCTCCCACCCGATGGCAGCCTGGCGACCGAAATCCGTATCGTCGCGGCGCAGGGGGAGTTCGAGCCGGCCTCGTTTGTACTCGCCCCCCTGGCCGCAACGGCGAAGCTCGTAGTTAAGGCCGAGCCGCTGAACGGCCCCAAGGGGACGATTCCGGCCGACCACGTCGGCATCAAGCTCGTCAAATGCTGGTGGCAGCCGGCCACAGCCTGGAACAGCTACTTCAACGATCCCTCCGGTCGCGAACTGGTGCCCGATCTGCTGCTGAATGACGACACGCTGATCAAGGTCGATCTGGAGAAGCAGGAACACTACCTGCGGGTCGACTACCCCGGCGGCCCGGAGTATGTCTGGATCAGCTACCCGTATCCCGCCTCGTCGCGCATTGCCGGGGAGCACCGCTTCGACTACTACAAGGAGCCGGTCTCGGACAGCCCCGTGCTGCTGCCGGTGAAGCTCACGGCGGGACGGTCCCAGCAGTTCTGGGTGACGGTGAAGGTGCCCGAAACCGCTGCGGCGGGGAACTACGAAGGCCGCATCTCCCTGATCGCCGATGGCACGCCGGCGGGATTCTTCACGCTCAAGGTGCGGGTGCTCCCCTTCACGTTGCCCGATCCGAAGACGTATTACGATCTCGAACGCCCCTTCATCACCACCATGGACGGGCTGGGGACGCTGAAGAGTGAAAAAGAAAGCTTCGGCGGGGACGCGGCACGCGCCGAGCAGCGGCTGCGCGTGCTTTACAAGAATCAGCGCGACCACAACATCTTCAATTTCAGCGGTCTGCACCTGCTCAGCTACAACACCTATTTCATCAAGACCATACTCGCGGCCGTGATGGCGGACGACGCGATGCGCGGCGAGCTGGTCCGTCAACTCGAACTGATCCGCGAAGCCGGCTTCCGTCCGCCGCTGATTGCCGCCGCGCAGGCCGACATCAGCGCGCGCGTCAAGCTTGACGATGCGGAAGGCGCTCGTCATTTCAACGAAAACATCACGGCATCGGGCCAGTTTATCGATCTGGTCGAGAAGGTGCTGGGCCACCGCGACGTCTACTTCTGGGGGCGCGGCGAGCCCAGCCGGTCAGGGCTGCTTGAGCAGTTCCCAGGGTTTATCGCCTTGAAGGCGGTCGGGGTGAAAATCGGGCAGGAGGCGAAACCCTGGCATCTGGATGTGGCCGGTCATCAGGAGGATCTGGTGAACCTGGGCGGCGCCTACTACGACCGCCAGTACACCGCCCCCTGGCATGCCCTGGGCCAGCGGGTGCTCAGCTACGCCAGCCCCCACCCCGGCGCGGAGAATCCCGACCTCTCGCGGCGTTGCCACGGCATGATGCTTTACAAAGCCTGGTTCGACGGCACCAAGAACAACACCTGGGTTTCGTACCGTCAGAACTGGCTCGACTTCTGGAATCCGTACGGCTACCGCATCTGCATGATCTATCCCACACGCGACGGTGTGATCGACACGATCGCCTGGGAGGGTTTCCGCGAGGGGATCGACGATGTCCGCTACGCCACGAAACTCAAGCAGGTGGCGGCGGCCGCCATCGCGGACGGCCGGGCGCCTGCGGTCACGCAGGCCAGGCAGGCGCTGCTGTGGCTGGAGCGGCACGACGAAAAGGGCGGCGACCTCAACGCCATGCGGCTCGAAATGATCGACCACATCCTCACGCTTCAGGGCCTGCTCTAAAGAAAGGGTTGCATCATGAAAATCTCAGGATCCATCGCCCTCACGGCCCTTCTTTTCTGCATCGTTCAGATCCCGGCCTCCGCCCAGGAGAGCGTCGCCGAGCGCCTGAAGCGCGGCGAGTCGCTGCTGCGCCAGCGTGACTACGCCGGCGCGTCGGCCGCCTTGGATGGCGTGCTCCCCTCGGCGGCCGACCTCAAGCTGCCGCAGCGTCTGGCGCTCTACCGGTACCTGGCCGCAGCGCACCGGCACACGGTGGCCGATCCGGCGGACCGGGGCCAGATGGCCGCGCGGCTCGGCGAGGTTCTGGAAGAGATGGCCGGCGTGGAGAAGGCCACGCCGAAGGAGCGGCTCACGCTGCTGCTGGAGGCGGCGGGAACCAGCGGCCTGTCGGACGATTTCGAACAGATGAACCGCCGGATGGATGCCGCTCTCGGCCGGCACAAGGATTTGGATGTCGCCACGGTCGTCGAGGCCCTCCGCGACGCCGCCTTGTTCTTCATGGTCACCCGCGACTACGCGATCGTCGAGGTGCTGAAGGGACGCGGCGACACGCTGTTCGACCGCGCGCGGGTGAAAAACAGCCACGTCTGCCGCTTCACCGCCGCGATGCCTGCGGGCGCGAGCGGCTGGGCGCAGTCGGCGTTCGTCCGCGAGACGACGAACCGGGAATCGCGCTTCCATCCCTACCCGAAGGATCAGGCGGAGATGTTCCGGACCGACATGGCCGTCGAACGGTCTTTGGATGAAAAGGCCCAGGCGGCGATGGAGGGACGGGAGACGGCTTTCTTCATGGCCTACGACGCCAAAGGCTGGCACCTGTACATCCATTCCGGCGAACCGGATGTCGAACAGGTGATGCTGGAGGACGGCAAAGGGGGCAGCACGCTGGAGATGTTCTTCGCGCCGGGCCAGGAGGGAGAGGCCTACTACCAGTGGATCATCCGGCTCGGGACGGGCGAGGTCAGCCTCTACAACTACAACACCCCCCACCGCTTCTACCGCCACCTGGAACCCAAGCCCGGCGGCTTTCAGACCGAGACCGCCGTGCAGGACAAGGGATGGGGCACGTCGATCTTCATTCCGTGGGAATCGCTCTACGACAAGCTGCCCTTCATGGATGGCAATGAATCGACCTGGCGCTTCTCGATCATGCGCTGGGGCCCCGTCAGCCTGACCTGGGGCGGCAAGGTGCACGAGCCGGGCCGCTGGGGACTGATCGACTGGACACCGCCCACGCCGGACCAGCGCCTGGCGATCCAGCGTCACATCGTCAAGCGGGCCTGGTGGAAATACCAGGCGGTCCGAACGGAGGCCTCCGCGTTCTGGCAGGGGAGCCGGGGCGACACGAACTTCTATCAACGGATACTGGCGCCTGCGATCCAGGAGCAGGATCAGTTTGGCGAGCAGATGAAGGACGTCGATCAATGGGATCACACGCGCGTGGAAGCCATCTTCAAGAAACAGGTGCCGGAATGGATGGAGTTCAGGTACCGGCTCGATGAACTGCGGACCGGGTACCTGGCAGGGAAACTGTCATCGGATCAATGATGTCGTCTCAAGTCAAAAGCCTGGATTGGAAAGTGCGACACGCGTCCTTCTGCTGTGCGCTTGACAGGGAGACGGTGCCTGATGTGCTGAACAAGCTCGGCACATTGCTCGATGATTAGGCGTTTACAAACGCAGCGGAGCGCCTAAGCCGTCGGGACGAAGCCTGGGCCAGGCGCCGCGAATGGAGCCTTCGTGGAAGAGGATCGCGTCGTTCTCCACCGCCGCCGTCAGCGCATCGCCCGTGACGCCGAGCAATTCCCCGTTGCGAGTCAATACGCACGTGCCAACACGGTCTTCAGGCAATCGCGCGGCGGTGTCGTCAGCCTCGCGCAACATCGCACGCCATCGTTTCCCCAGTTCCTCGATGCCCGGCACGCCACCGTCGAAGACCAGCGTCGCCAAGTCCGGCTTGGAGTAATGGGCCGAACGGGCGGCCTGTTCGAGGATGAAGGCGGGGCTGAGTCCCGGGTCTTTGCCCGATGCGGCCCACACGAGGTGTCCGAAAGGCTGCAATGCGGCATGACAATGGATGATGTCCACCCAATCCCGGACTTCCGCCCGGCCAACCAATGCCAGCACCTTGTTGGTGGCCAGATCGAACGGGTGCAATGCCAGCCCGAAATCGGGATGCTCGACGAGGGGGAAGAAGCGGAAGGCACTGTCCTGCACCCATTGCAGAATCACCCCGTCCGCGCCCATCCGCACCTCGGCCTCCACGAACGTTGGAAATTCGCGCAGCGGTTGCACGTCATGGCCATCGCGCATCAGGGTCTGGCGGTCGGTCGCCCAGGAGACAAGCACGGCTTCCGCGGCGTCGTGAAACAGATCGACATCGTGCGAGACGCGGGGCGCCGCCAGCAATTCGTTGAGGGCGGCGGCGCCGGCGACATACCGTTCGCCACGCGAAACGCGTTCCGCCGCCAGCAGGCGGCAGACGCGGCGTTGGTAAGCGGTTAGAGGCATTTTTGCAGTTTCCGGGCGAGCACGAAGGTGGCCCGGTCCCCATGCCGGGCCATCAGTCGCAAGCAGCGAGCCAGATCGTCCCGCGTTTCGGGAACCAGATCGTCGCGCAGAAACCAACCGCATCGCAGACGGTTGCGCTCCCATAGCGCCTGGGTTTCCTTACGGACATCCGCCTGGGCGGACTCCGGGCGTGTATGCGATGAATCGTCCATGACGTAGCGTAGTGTACCGCAAGCCGGGTTCGCGGGCAAGCGGGGGGGTTGCCCTTGGGGGGTACAGATTGCGTCCTGGAAGATACCTCCGTCGTCTATGAGGATGTCGGTCCTTCCATCGATGTGAACATTCAGGGCTGCAAGGGTCAGATCAACGAAAGCGGTCCGGGCCTGAAGCGAAAGAATCCATAGTGAATCGGCGGTCGGGCGGAAGGTTTGTGGGAGAAGTTCCATGACACAGGACGAGATGAAGGAGAACCTCCTGGCGTGCCAGGGCGGGCCTTGGCCCGAACCGTGCGAATTGCGCCCCGTGGTGCGCGAGACGATCCAGAAGGAGGGCTAGAGACCCGAATTCATCGGCATGTCAGAAAAGTTCATGTCATTCATCGGCCGCCGGCGCGTAGCGCCCGAAGCGGATCTTCACCGGCCCGAACAGTCCGCTGGCCAGGCTCTCCTTTTCAAAGGCGCGCTGCTTGTCTTCGTAGACCGACAGGGGTTGGCAGTTCGTGCTCCAGTGCCGCAGGACCTCCGGATCGGCAATGGCGTTGGCAAGCGTGTTGGTCACGATCACCTCCAGCCGATTGCTCCCCTTCCGGAGGAGGCCCGACAGATCCGCCGTGTAGGGCCCCCAGAAGCGTCTGGCAACCTCGGCGCCGTTGAGCCTGACGGTACAGGCATGGCCGACGGTCCCGAGTTCCAGACGGGCCGCGCCGGAGAAGGGATTGTCGAAATTGATGGCGTAAGCCGCGTCGCCGCTGAAATAGGCGCCGAGCGTTTTCCGCCAGTCCCCGGGCCTCGCCGGTTTCGGTGCGACCTTCAGCGGGACGTTTTCATAGTCGTGCGGGCCGACCCGGATCTGCCGCAGCGGTTGCAGCGTCCAGCCGTGGTCGAGCCGGAGAACGCGCCGCCCCGGATGAAAGACGGTTCCGGCCGCGTCGGCCTTCGCGCCGAAGAGGAACAGCGCGGAGCCGCAGGGCTCGAAGCGCCAGTCGATGGTCGTGCCCGCTGATCCGGTTTCGTTAGGGATCGAATAGAGCTTGCCATCCATCGGATCGCAGAGGACGGGCACCCCCCGCTCCGGGACGGCGATCTTCACCCGGACGGCCCGTGTCGCTTCGTTCGTCAGAAAATAGAGCACATGCCCTTTCCATGCCCGCTTGGTGCAGCGGATTTCACCGTTGCGGGGCGTGATGCGAACCAGGGGGGACACCCGGTCCGCCTGATGCTCATCGAGGACGCGGCCGCCGGAGGCCTTGAACGTCTCAAGTGCCTGCCGCGCGGCCGGCGCCATCCAGTCCGTCGCGGGAACCAGGATCGTGTCGTAGCGCATTTTCCCGACGGTGAGCATCCCCTGGGCGACACGGCCCGCCGCCAGCGCATCGTCGTCGACATAATCGAAATCGCACTGGCGCTCAAGCAGTTGCCGGGAGAGCGCGAAATGCCGCGCGATCGCCTTCTTTCTGCGCGAGGCGCCGGCCCAGATGCTCTGCACGTCGTAGTAGAGGGCGGTGGTGTGGACCGCGCGGCCGCGCGTGAGCATGTAGCCCAGGCGCGCAACATAGCGGTGGAACAGGTCGGAGTAGGGCCAAAGGGGATTGACCTCGCCGAAATGCGGCCGGCAGCCCGCCATGAAGTGGTCGCGGCGCGATTGGGACAGGTTGCTCACGACCATCAGCGTGGCGCCTTGCAGGTACTGGTGGTCCGTCACCCATTTCATCTGCGCGGGCGTCACGCCGTTGCCGTAGACGGCAAACGTCTCGGTGACCACATAGGGGCTGCCCGCCTGCCGGGCCACCGACGATGCATATTTCGTGAAGGGACGGCTGAGCTTGCCGCGGGCACACTTCAGGGTGCTGGATGGCTCGTCATAGTAAGGGGTGCCGCCCGGCTGCGCGGGAAAGAGCTGCCGCCAGATCACGTCGACACCCGGAAGATCGAGTCCGCGGAGGGCGCGCAGGATGTGGCCGTAGCCGTAGTCGGCATTGCCTCCCGGTTCGTCCTCGCCGCCGAAGTGACCGCCGGAGAGGAGGTTGTTCCGCCGGCACCACGTCCGGATGGGAGCGAGGAAGCGTTCGACGAAAAGTTGCGACCAGACGTCGTAGAAGTCCACGCGCGCCTGCGTCACGGCCTTCGGCTCCCTGTCGGATGGCTTCCGGAGCAGATCGGCGAAGAAGGGTTCGATGGCGTACCCCTTGCGCCGGTGGAAGACTTCGCCGAGATCGTCCGTCCAGGTGAGCTGGCCCGGCGAGGTGATCGGCGCCTTCGGTTCATCCATGAAGGCGAAGCGGATGGTCTTGCCAAAATCCCCGCCCACGCTGTGGCGATGGCGTTCGTGCGTCAGCGCGATGAAGGTCTCCGCTACGCCGGGCGTCAGCAGGTTCGGGTACGGGGCGCCGGCCTGTGGATCGGATCTCCGCTTCAGTACAACGGGCCCGTTGCCGGAATCGACGATGTTCTGTCGCAGAAAGGCTTCCGGGTTCTGTGCCAGCACTTGTCCGCACGCGCCGCCGGAGGGCCAGCCGCCCTCATCGTAGAGCCAGTAGTTCATCCCGAGCTTCCGGCATTCGGCAACCATGTTCCGGATCAGTTGGAAATAGGACTTCGAGAGATAGGGACGATCCACGTAAGTCGGCATGATTCGCGGCCGGAATTCAGGCGGACAGGGATGGAGGCAGACCGATTTCGCGCCATGCGCCGCCATGTCGCGCAACTGGCCAATCAGCTGCGCCTCGTCGATCCGGTCGTTGATCATCCAGAAATAGCCGGGATGAAAATGCGCAGGCGGATCGTCGAACGACCGCCTGGAAAAGGCATTGGCTCCTCGCATAGGCTTGGTGGTCATTTCAGCAACTCCTGCATGAGGCCGGTTTGTCCTGGCGCAACAAGCCTGCTTCCATCTTCAGTTGCATTGTAGCACGGCCCGCGGAAACAGCGAGCGTAAAGGCACACGATCAGTGGCCTCGGATGGTTTTGCGTGGGCTTGTCAAAGGTTTGACTTGTATCTGCGGACTGAATGTGAGAAACTGTGCCGACTTGACACGCCGGTACAAGCTTGAATTATGCCAATTTATAGCCAAACGCGGAAAAAAACATGAATAAACAACCGAAATCGCGATCAGCCTTCACCTTGATCGAGATGCTGGTGGTGATCGTCATCATGTCACTCCTGGCGACGGCACTCGTTTCGGCGTTGAAATCGGCACAGCGACAGGCTCAGACCGCCCTATGCCAGGCGCGGCTGAAGAATCTGCACCAGGCCTGCATGAACTACCTCGCCGACACCGGCCAATACCCCTACGCGGGATCCCACGAATACTTGGATTTAGAGACTTTGACCTATTCGGAGCACAAGGGGTGGGTCGCCTGGATACGGAAAGACGGCAAGACGAACAGCGACGGCACCCCCATCAATCCCTGGGCGGAGGACAATGAGGTGACGCATGCCGCAGACTACATACACGCCGGTTGGCGCGGCGAGACCGCCAGACGCTCCATCAAGGAAGGCTCGATCTTCAAGTACGCCACCCGCGACACTTCGACTTTCTTCTGCAAAGGATTTCAATCCAAATGCGGGTCACTTGACAAGGATCTGGTCCACCGCTCCTACGCCATGAACAGTTGGTTCGGCTCCCGGCGGATGGAACTCTCGCGCGGGCGGCTATTGCTCGATTTCCATAATGGCGACATCGAACCCAGTCGCATGGGGTACATCATCGAACTTCAATCGACCAAGGACACCGGTGACAAAAACATCGGCGAACAGGCGAGGAAGGATGTCGCCAAGCGCAAGCCGATTGCCGACGACTCGGTCTGGGAGCACACCGACGACGAGCGCTACGGCGTCTACCACCGCAAAACCGGCAATATGCATGGACATGTCATTTTCGTCGACGGACACATCGAATCCATGACTGATCAACCCGACAAGCAACGCGATGACTACGCGACGCAAAACACAAAGATCGGCGACGCGACGCATTAACGGCTTTATCGCCTCGCGAAGCCTGCTGCGGGCGCAAGCCACCCCGACCTCGTTCTCCATCCGACACGGCACTCCCTATGGCAACCCAGAAACTCAGCCAATCCACCAACAAGAAGCAACCGGCGTCCGCCGCCCCCGCCACAGCATCCACCAAGCGCACCGACAAGCCCGGCAGGGCCGGTCAGCCCGCACCGGCAACGACAAAACACGCCAAGTCCGCCTCCAAACAAGAGGACCCGGCAAACCGGAAGAAACCGGCGGCACCGGGAACCCTGACGGCGGCCCCGGCCAAGCCCCCGGGCGGTCACGCCGCCAAAACCGCCGCGCCGCCAAAGGCCAAGGACCCCAAGCCAACCCCCGTGGAGAAGGCGGGGAAGCCGGCAGGCAAACGGAACAAAGCCTCGGACGCGCCAACCGCATCGAAAAAGAAAACCGATACGCCCGCCCCTCTGCCTGGAGATGCCGAACCGCCCCCCGCCTTGCTGGACGACGAAGAGGCCGCCGTGCTCGAAGTGTTCCCGCTGGATGCGCTGGACGCGCCGCAGGCCCTCGAGGAGGAAGTGGTCGTGCTCGACGACATCACCGTCGATGACGTCGAAGCGCTGGACTCCGATTTTCTGGGAACCGCCCAGGATGCCGACGACGGCATGCATGGGTTCGACGAGTCCGATGAGTTGCACCCGACAACCGACCCCATGGGCTTCGACGACATCGCCGCCCTGGAAATCGACGATCTGGGCGTCACCTCCGATCAGATGGCCGCGAAAGCCCAGCGCGAAGAGCGCAACGAACGGATCAAGGGGCTGATCAAGAAGGGCCATGCCCAGGGGTTTCTGACCATCGACGACATCAACCGAGGGCTTCCCGATTCGGTTATCAAAGACACCGAGATCGAGTCCTATCATGCGATTCTGCGAGGGATGGACATCGACGTCATCGAGGTTTCCGAAGTCGACAGCTATCGCCAGGAAGTCGAACGCAACGGCCCCAAAACCCGCAACACCAAGCTGGATTTCTTCGACGACCCCATCCGCATGTATCTCCACCAGATGGGGCAGGTTCCGCTGCTGACGCGCGAGCAGGAGGTTGAGATCTGCAAGCGGATCGAAATTTCCGAGACCAAGGTACGCGAACTGTTCAACCACTTCGGCTCCACCCCCCTGCTGTGCCTGAATCTGCTGGACAAGCTGGAGACGGGAACCGAGCGTTTCGACCGCGTGGTGACCGATAAGTTCGCGGATAGCCGCGACGTCTATGTCGAACGCCTGCCACGCCTCCGCAAGGCGCTGCGCACCAGCCACGAGAAGATGCAGGAGGCCTACCGGAAACGGCAGGCCGCCAAGGGCGACAAGACCCAGATGGCGCGGGCGGAACGCAGCATGGAGAAGGCGCGCATCGACCTGCTCAATGCCATCAACGACCTCAGCTTGAAGCAGAAGGTCATCGAGTCGCTTTGCGCCGAGGCGGATGAGCGCATCTACCGCGCCTATCAGTCCCTGATCGGCGAGGCCAAGCGCCATTCGAAGCCGCCGAAAAGCCAGAAGAAGACCCGGCTGATCGCCGAGGCCAAGACGCGCATGACCGCGCTTGAAAAAGAATTTTGCATGCACCCCGAGGAGTTCCTCGAACAATTCAAGACCCTGCGCGATGCCCTCAAGTCGGGCCAGAAGGCCCGTACCGAGATGGTCGAGGCCAACCTGCGCCTCGTCATCAGCATCGTGAAGAAATACATGAACCGCGGACTCTCCTTCCTGGATCTCATCCAGGAGGGCAACACCGGGCTCATGAAGGCCGTGGAAAAATTCGAATACCGCCGGGGTTACAAGTTCAGCACCTACGCGACCTGGTGGATCCGCCAGGCCGCGACGCGCGCCATCGCCGATCAAGCCCGTACGATTCGTATCCCGGTTCACATGATCGAGACGATCAACAAGCTGACCCGCGTGCAGAAGAAGCTCGTCCAGGAGCTTGGCCGCGAGCCCACCCCCGAGGAGACCGCAGAGGAGATGGAGCTTCCGGTGGACCGCGTTCGCGCCGTCTTCCGCATGGCCCAACACCCCATCTCGCTGCAAAGTCCCGTCGGCGATGGAGACGACGCTCACTTCGGCGACTTCCTCGAAGACAAGTCCGCCGAAAACCCCTCCGAGATGACCGCCTACAGCATGCTGAAGGAACGGCTCCAGGAGGTGCTGACGACGCTGACCGACCGTGAGAAACAGGTGCTGGACTTCCGGTTCGGCCTGACCGATGGTTACTCACGCACGCTGGAGGAAGTCGGCAAGCAGTTCAATGTGACGCGCGAACGCATCCGGCAGATCGAAGCCAAGGCTCTGCGCAAGCTGCGTCACCCCACCCGCATGCGTAAGTTGGAAGGCTTCCTTGAAACGCGTTGAGGAAGTGCCCAGTACGCACCTTGTTCAAAACAAAAACCGTTGAGGAGAATAGCATCTTGATTAGCAATCTTTTTATATCCGGCCTGGTCCAGGACGTCGCGCGGTTCGCCGAGAACTACGACGTGCTCATCGGCATCACGCTGGGGCTCTGCGTCGGCTATCTCGCCGGCGCCCAGGTCCGGCGTGTGCGCAGCATCGGCTCGGGACGCCCGCGCCGCAAGACAGGCAGTGCCGACTGCGTGGAAATCTACGTGGGCAACCTCAGCTACGAGACCGCCGAAGACCAGCTCCGCCGCGAGTTCGAGCGCTTCGGAAAAGTCAAGTCGGCACGCATCATCAGCAACCGGTTTAACCGCAAGTCCAAGGGTTTCGGCTTCGTCGAAATGCCGATCCGCGAAGAAGCCGAAGCCGCCATCAAGGCCCTGCACGACAAGGACATCCAGGGACGCAAGCTGCGCGTGAACGAAGCGCGCAACAAGACCCCTTGATCCGACGTCACCCGTCACAAAAAAAGCGGCCGCGTGGATCGCTCCACGCGGCTGCTTGCTGTTCATGAGTCACGCTTAACCGGTCACACTTCACCGCTCCGGCTAGCGCCTGACGCGGGCGTTACCCTTCCAGATGCTCCAGATCTGCTCCTCGTCCGCAGGATGCGCATAGTCGGTTTCCAGCGTGGTCACCAAGGCCCCGCACGCCCAGGCGAATTCACCCCACTTGACGGGTTCCCACCCCTTCAGGATGGCGTAGAGCAACCCGCCGACGAAACCGTCGCCGCCGCCGATCCGGTCGAGCACCGCAATCTCGCGCGGTTCGATCACCTGCCACTGGCCATCGACCCAGAGAATGGCGCCCCAGCGGTGGCAGTTGGCGTTGACCACCTCACGCAAGGTGTTGGCGAAGACGCGCACCCCGGGGAACTTCGCCCGGGCGGCGTTGATCATCCCCTTGAAGCTCTCCGTCTGCGCCGCCAGATCGCGCCCGCCGGCGGGCGGCCCCGAAATGCCCAGGCAAAGCTGGAAGTCCTCTTCGTTTCCGACCAGAATGTCCGATGACGCGGCAATCTCCGTGAAGGTCCGGTGCAGTTCCGCCTCGCGCCCCACCCAGAAGGAGGCCCGGTGATTCAAGTCGAAGCTGATCCGGCTGCCATGGGCCTTCGCCTTGCGGGCCAGATCCAGACAGCACTGGCTCGTCTCGGGCGACAGCGCGGCGAAGAGCCCCGACAGATGCACGATCTGAACCCCCTCCTCCACGAAGATGCGGTCCAGATCGAAATCCGCCGCCGTGATCGTCCGGCCAACCTCGCCGGCCCGGTCGTTCTGCACGCGGGGCCCGCGCGCGCCCAGCCCGCTGTCCGCCAGATTGAACTGATGGCGGAAACCCCACGGCGTCCCCTGCTCCACCTCGCGCCCCTCGTAGCTCATGTGCCGCGATGCCAGGTTGTCGCGGATCATCTGGGAAATCGGGCTTCCCTTGACAAAAGCCGTCAGCACCTTCACGGGCAGGCCGAGATAGGAGGCGACGCTCGCCACGTTCGATTCCGCGCTGGTCACCTGCATGCGGAAGGTGTCGCCGCAGTGAAAAGGCTGCCCGTTCAACGGGGTCAGCCGCACGCCCATGCTGGTGGGAACCAGCAATGCCGTCTTGGCCTCTTTTTTCAATTTTGAATCCATGGTTCCTCTTCCTGTGTTTGCGTTCCGAAATGGACTATCATGCCTTCCCGCGGCGATTCCGTCAACTCCGCATCGCGAGTTGCCGCCAATCCCTCCGCATGCTACAATCCAACCGGTTTTCAACTCCAGGCCTGCACTGGGGTGGCAGCCAATGGAAGAGGGAAGGTAAACATGTCTGACTGGCGGAAAGAACTTGGTGGAATCTTGGAAGGACGCGCTCGCGCAAGCCGTGCCGAGCAGGAGAACGCTCAATTCGACGCCTTCCTGGGGCAGGTGGCCTCGCCCGCCCTCAATGAAATCGCGGCCGAACTCCGGGAGCACAAGCGCGATGCACAGGTCCGCGCCGCCCCCGTCGCCATTCAATTGACGGTCCGCAACGGCGACGTCGAGGAGATCGCCTTCCGGGTGCTCAAGCGCTCCGTCCCCAACGGCATCGTCCCCTTCGCCGAAGTCCGCCTCCGCAAGGGACAGCGCCTGGTGAAAACGGAAAGCGTCTTCCGCGACCCTCCCGCCCTGGCCACCCTCGAGGAGATCACGAAAGAAGATGTCATCCACTGCTTTTTGAAACACTTCCGCATGGTTCTCGATGCCGAACAAGGTTGAACTGGACCAGGATCTGCTCCGGGAACTCCTCGCCTGCCACGCTACTTCAGGGGATGAAGCGCAGGTTTGCGCGCTGCTCGAACGCCAGTGGCGACGCGCGCAGTGGCGGATCCGTCGCCTGGGCGATTATGCCGTCACCGCCTCCGCACGGGCCGGCGCGAAGTCGCCGGTGCTCCTCGTCTGCGCCCACATGGACTCGCCCGGCTACGCCATCCACGCCTCCGGCGCCGGCGTAATCAAGCGGAAGGGCCAGTCCGCGTGCGCCAGGCCCGTCTGGAAGCTGACCCCCATCGGCGGGCCATCCTTCACGGGCCCCGCCACCCCGGGCCTGCTCAAGTACGCCGGGGGAACCCTCCCCGTCGTCATCGGCAAGGCCCGCGGCGCAGGAGCGGCCGATGACGAGGACGACACGCCGGACATCACCTGCACCGCGACGCAGGCCGTCGCGCCCGGAATCCTCGCCGCCATCCACGCTGGCGACCGCGTCTGCTTCGCCGCCGCTCCCGCCATCGACGCCGACCGCATCACCTCACCCGTTCTGGACAACCGCCTCGGCTGCTGGCTCACCGCGGAGCTGCCCCGCTTGGCGCAGCACTGGCACTCCCGCTACCGCATCGTCGTCGCGGCCACCGCCAGCGAGGAATGCACCGGCCACGGCGCGGCCGTTCTGGCACACCATCTCCGTCCCGACCTGACCCTCATCCTGGATACAACCTACGCCAATGCCGAACAGCGCGTCGCCTTGGGCGGCGGCCCCGTGCTCACGCTGTGCGACCGCTCCGTGCTGATCAGCCCCGCCCGCCGCGATGCCCTCCGCGAAGCCTTCGCCCGGGCGGCCATTCCATTGCAGACCGAGGTCTACAACTACAGCGGCACCGACGCGCGCGCCTTCCCCAGCCAGGGGGTCTTCACGCCCGTACTCCCCCTCCTGATCGCGACAACCGGCAACCACAGCCCCCAGGAAACGGCCGACCTCCGCGACGCCGACACCCTGCTCCGCGCCATTCGCCTCCTGGCGGAATTGCCCGGTCCGCTCTAGCCCAGAGCGAACGCATCTAAACCGCGCACTGTATGGCCGAGAAACCGCAGATTAAATTGCAGGCGTTGATTGGCCTTCCATTTAGATGCGTTCGCCCAGGCTCTAGCCCGGGGCGCCATTGCGAACCCTGCCGTCACATGCTAACCTCACCCGCATGAGCACAAACGCTAGCTTCATCCGGGAGACGCTGGCCACGCCGGTGGCCGGCAGCTATGACATCATCGTCGCCGGCGCCGGACCCGCCGGCTTCGCCGCGGCGATTACCGCCGGACGCCTGGGCGTCCGCACCCTCCTGCTCGAGCAGTCGCACGCCGTGGGCGGCATCGCCACCTCCGGCCTCATGAGCCACTGGACGGGAGCCACCTCCGGTCCGCTCTACCAGGAGATTCTCCACCGCGAATCCCAGCCGGGGCCCGAGGAGACCTATCCGGGGCCCCACATCATCAACCCGGAGAAGCTGAAGCTGCTCCTGCTGGAGATGCTCCAGGAAGCCGGCGTCGACGTGCTCCTCTACACGGGGGTCTCAGCCCCCCTCCTGGAGGGTCGCCTGGTCGTCGGCGTCATCACCGAGAACAAGAACGGCCGTCAGGCGTGGCGGGCCAAATGCGTGATCGACGCCACCGGCGACGGCGACGTCGCCGCCCGCGCCGGAGCCCCGTTTCAAAAGGGACGTGAAGCGGATGGCGGCATGCAGCCCGTCACCCTCATGTTCAAAGTTGCCGGCGTCGACTACGGCCGCGCCGTCTTTCCCGGCAGCTTCGAGACCAACTTCGAGATCCCCGGCGGCCGCATCCAGGACCTGGGGCGCGCCGCACTGCCCCACCCCGCCGGCCACGTGCTGCTCTACCCCTCGTCGCTCCCCGGCATCGTCACGGTCAACATGACCAACCAGACGGGGATCGACGGAACGCATGCCGAGGATCTGACCCGCGCCGAACTGGCCTGCCGCCGCCAGATCGAGCTCATCGTCCCCTTCCTCCGCGAGAAGATCCCCGGCTACGAGCACTGCTTCCTGATCAGCGCGGCCTCGCTGATGGGTGTCCGCGAGACGCGCCACTTCACGTGCGACTACACGCTGACGGCGGAGGACATCGTCGAAGCCCGCGTCTTCGACGACTGGATCGCCACGCAGTGCAGCTTCAACTTCGACATCCACAACGTCTCGGGGGCGGGCCTCGACAAGGACGGCGCGCAAAAGCACTTCCGGGCGAAGGGCAAGTACACGATTCCCTACCGGGCCCTCGTCCCCCAGGGCGTCGACGGCCTCCTCCTGGCCGGGCGCAGCATCTCCGGCACGCACAAGGCGCACTCCTCCTTCCGGGTGATGCCGATCTGCGTGAACATCGGACAGGGCGCCGCAACGGCCGCCGTCACGGCGATCCGCGACGGCGTCAGCCTCCGCGAAGTCGACATCGTCAAAGTCCAGCTGGCACTGGGCAAGCAGGGCGTGACGGTCGGCTGAACACGAATCGCGCGCAAGGGTTCGGGGTTCAAGCCAATGGCGGCCAACGGCCGCCAGTTGGATCGAGT
>CAZQKI010000050.1:0-26330 GCA_964592855.1 uncultured Lentisphaerales bacterium | reverse complement strand
TTGGTGGAGGCGCTGTTCAGCACCGCCTTGTCGCGCATGCCGGGAATGCCGTTCGGCGTCCAGCGCGTGGCGATGTACCAGTCGCCGTCGCTGTCGGCGCTTCGGTATGTCGCGCCTGCGCGCTTGCCGAAAAACGCCGTCAGCGCCTTCGGGGCGTCCATGGCCAGCATCAGCGGATTGTTGTGGCGCTTCTCGTAAGGCACGTCGCCGAGCCAGTACTGGAACTCGTAGACCAGGGCGTCGGAGGGCGTGGCGGTGAGCGTGGCCGTGGCGTTCTCGGCGACCCAGTTGCCGCTCCCGCCGGCAACCCCGACCGTGCCGGCCGCGTCGCCCAGCACGCTGCCGGTCACGGCGTATTCGCGGTTGGTGAAATGCCAGACCAGCGTGGCATTGCCGTTGAGCGCGGGCAGCGACGCGATGGTCGAGCCGCTGCCGGACACCGTGCCGCCGTCGTCGGCGGTCAAGGTGTAGCCCGAGCAGAACATCCGTTCGGTGCTGCTGACGCGCATCGCGGCGGGCGAAGCGATGGTGGCGTTCTGCACGTTCGTGCCGGCCGCGAGGACGTTGAAGCCGAGCGGAGGATCGGCCGTGATGGCCGCCGAATGAACCGCGTCGATGCCGACCGCAAGGACAACGCGGTCCTCGTCGGCCAGGCCGACATAGGCACACGCGCTGCCGGGCTGGCCATTCTTCAGGTCGTCCACGCCCAGACCGCCGGCAATATTCACCGACAGCGGGCGGGACAGCACCTCGGCGATCGAGCCGATCGACAGGTCGGGAGTGCCGCCGCGCGCATAAAGCTCGTCAACCTGGTAAGGAAGCAGGCCCAGACCGATGGCCACGCGTCCGCCGCCGCCGCCGCCGCGGCTGCTTTCAAGTCCCTGGGCCAGGATCGAGGCCGACGGCGACGGCACGATCGAGTCGCAGGTGATCCAGACCCCGCCGCCGCCGCCCGACGTCGTGGCGTTCCCGGGGCGCGCGTCGAGCGTGCCGTCCAGGACAATGGTGCGGGCGCCGATGCGGATATTGGCCCCGCCATTTCCGGCATTGCCGCCCGCGCCGGGGTAGATCGGCGCATACGGGCAGCCGAACTCGGGCGAACCCTCGCCGCCGCTGCCGCCGTGGCTGGCGCCCCACTGTCCGTCCCCTGTCCATAGCCCCGTATCCTGGCTGCACGGGGCGGCCGCGGACCGGACAAAGCCGATCGCCCTGCCGTTGAAACCGCCGTTCGCGGCGACCGTCAGGTCGCGCAGGTCGAAGATGACCGTACGGCCGGTCGTGCGTTCCGTGAACGGATAGATCCAGCATCCCGCGGCGATCGTCGTGTCGCCGCCAACCGTGATACGGGCGCCGCCGGTCTGGAAGGCCGCGGGCTGGTTGTTGGTCGGGCAGGCGTAGACCGCCAGCTCGTTGGCCGTTCCGGACAAGGCCAGACTCCCCTTGACTTCCAGAATCGACGGCGCCTTCTGGCCGTGGCCGCCGATGAAGAGTTTGCCGCTGCCGAGCAGGGTCACGTTGCCACGCACCCTGAAACCGAAGGCCGTGCCGCCGGTCGTGTCGGCAGCGACACGGTCGCGGGTCGCGATGTTGGCGCCGGTGAAGTTGGCGGAGAGGCAGGCGCCGTTCGAAATCACGAGGGAGGCGACATCCAGGACATTGGAGAAGACCACGTTGACAGAGGCCCGGATGTGGACGTTGTCGTTCGATCCGGGAACCACGCCCAAGGTCCAGTTGGACGCCGTCGCCCAGTTGCCGCCGCTGGCGCCCTTGTAGACGTTGTCGCGCAGGGGCGCGTCGGGCTCGAAGACGGCGGTCATGACACGCGGCTTGTTGCCGGGAACAGCGAGTGTCGCCGCGAACGTCTGTCCGTCCGCGACATCGCCGGTCCATTTGTAGAAATGGTAGCCGGAGCCGGGCGTCGCGGTGACGGCCAGCGTCGCATCCTCGTCGCACCACCCGCCCGCCGCATTGACGGAACCGCCGGCGCCGGCGCCGAACGCCAGCAGGTTCTGCTCCTTCCAGACCCATTCGAGCGTCGGATTCACATAAGCGGTGCTGTGCGTGTAGGCGCAGTTCGTGCCGGAACCATGGGCGATTCGCCTCCCGTCGCTGTAGAGCCGCCAGCCGGTGCAGCTCAGGCGGCTGGCGGGCGTCTCGTTCGCATACGCGGCGTCGGCGAGGAGGGTCCGGCTTTCGGCGTTCGTAAGCCCGGTCACGTAGCCGTAGTCGGGCGACGGGGTTCCGAAACGGGACGGGTACGCGTCGATATCGAGCGAGGCGGTGTCGCCCGTGCCGTCGTCGTGACGGAAGAGCGTGCGGGATCCGTCATCCGCGGGAAAGAAATAGCGGTAGCCGTAGGGCGAGGGAATGTCGGCATATTGCTTGGTGACGCCGAAACCGAACATGCTGGTCCATGTGTAGGCGGTCGTCGCGGGAACGGGACCGGCCGTCGCCGTCGTGCCGGAGAAGAAACGGAATTCGACCGCGTGCCAGCCGCGGGACGGCGTGATCATTCCCGACCGGTTCGGGACGCTCGCGTCTGTGACGTTGAAAACGACCTCGCCGTCCACCTTCACCCGCAACGGCGCGTTCATGTACGCCCCGAAGCGGTAGGCGCCGCCGTCGAAGTACATCTGGCCCCAGTAGACCCAGGTGCGGTTCCTCGTCCAGATCGGCGTGTCGCTGGCCGTGTAGGTACCGCTGGCCGCGTTGCGATTCGTGGTGCAATGCGGCCCCAGGTAGACGGTGTAAGAGGCCGGATAATCCACGGTGTTCAACGCGGCCGAATTGAGCTGTCCGCCAAGCAGGCCCGCCTGCCAGCGCGCCGGCGATTCGGCATGGCCCCATTGAACCGCAGTAACGGCCAACACGGCCCAGATGGCAATGGAACGTTGCGTGTATTTCATCGGTCACTCCCTGTATGAAGCAAAGATGGCAGATTTCGAGGCGCTTGTCTACCCTCCCGCGGGCACGAGTCCCGGTCGACGTAAAGCCTGCTGTCGACCTCCAGCAGCACCGAGGCGGGCAGGGCCGTTGTGGGCGCGTTCAGCGCGAACAGCTTCTCGAGGATGGGCCGCTTGAGGCCCAGGGGCACCATCGTGTAGATGCGCGCCGCGGACAGCAGCGCGGGAATGGTCATGGTGATGCCCCGCTCGGGAACGTACCCGAGGGCTTTGAAGTTGGGGTCGTCCTTCAATTGGATCTTGGACTGCGCGGCCACGCGCACCACCCTGACCCACGCGGGGTCGTTGAAGTCGGTATCCAGCGGCTCGTTGAGGGCCAGATGGCCGGACGTGCCGATCCCCTGACACAGAATGTCGATGTCGCCCTCCTGCCGCATCACCGCCTCGAAGCGTCGGGCCTCCGCCTCGGGATCGGGCGCGTTGTACCTGACCAGATGCACCCGCACGGGCTTGACGTGATCGTAGAGCTGCCGCTGGGTCTGATAGCCGCAGGTGAAGGCCTCCGGCATGCCGATGTCGTAGAAATCGTCCACGTTGAAGCAGACGACCCGCCCCCAGTCGATCTTTGCTTCTTTGGCCAGCGCATCGAGGAAGGTCATCTGGCTTTCCCCCGCCGCAAACACGACGCGGATTTGATCGCGACCCTCCAGAAGTTCGCGCATCCTGGCGGCCACATCCGCCGCCGCCCGGGCGCCAAGCTCCCGGTTGTCGTTGCACAGAATGACTTTCGTTTTTCCGTAGTGCATGTCCCAATATTCCTTTCGCCCGCTTCGATCCTGGACGGTCTGGCCAGGCGCACCACCGTGACCCAGGCGAGCTCTCAGGGTCCGCGCCCGTATTTCAAACGGTCTTCCTTGACCTTGAGCACCGCGCCGAGACGCCTGGCCATGGCGTCGGAGTAGGTGCGGCGGCCGTTTTCGTAGTCGCTAACCATGTTCTGGCGAATGCCCAGTTCGTGCGCGAGCTGGGCCTGCGTCAGGCCCGCCTTCAGGCGGGCACCCGCCAGCAGATTGCCAACGCGGTTTTTCTCCATTTCCCGCCAGTAGTCGGTGCTCTCAATGGAGACAGGGGCGTCATCGGGGTCGTCGGCCAGAACGGTCAAATCGAATTTCTTCCGAATCCATGCCAGCAGCTCATCGGCGTGCTCGCCATGAATCGAAAGTTCAATATGGGGCTTTTTCACGAGAGCCAACATAGTACACCTCAATCACGATTTCGTTTTTCCGCCACGTCCAACAGGCCACATAGCGATAACTCAAATGGCAGTGGTACCGATCCCCGCCGAGCGGCGCGAAGTTCCGCCAGCGCTTCTGTATCGGCCCATCCGACTGAATATCCGCCACGAGCAAAAAGAACAGTCTCTGCACGTCGCCGGGCAATCTTGCCAGGCCCCGAGCTACCCTTTTCTTGATGAGGATCTCGTACTTGGGCATGGTCATAATATAACCACAGACCCCGCTGTTTGCAAGTCATGAAGCGTGAGATATCACACCCACACACTCACCGCCTCACCGGCCCGCCTCCGGCACCTGCACAGCAAGCGCGTCCTGCAACCCCAGGATGGCCTGCGCCACCTGCTTCCGGCGCGCCATCAGCTCGGCGTAGGGCGGGTTGTAGTGGTTGAGCGAGGGAAAGACATCGAGCCAGACCGCATCGAGCACGGCATCGGCCCGGTCGGCCTCCGCCGCCAGTCCCGCCTGACGCGCCTGCGCGATCATCGCACGAAGCACCCGGACATAGTCGGCATCCTCGATGCCGTCGCGGACCAGGTTGAAGCGGATGCTCTCGATCGGCGAGACATCGACCCAGCCGCGCCCCTCGGACGTGAAGCCCGGCTTGTCGGGATGCTCGGGATAGAGCATGGAGTTGTGATGCGCGTAGCGGAAGGTCCAGACGTTGTTCGGCGTCGTCCCCTCCGTCCCCCAGCATTGCACGCCCCAGCGCGCCACGAAGTCGAGATTGTACTTGGCGGCCTGCCAGTAGTAGCTCCGCAGCTCCGAGGGCGGCGTGCCGACGCCGATGCGCGGCGGCGGTCCGCAGTTGTACCACCCCACGGCATGGCCGGCCGCCTGCGCCTCGGCGGCGAACGCAGGATCGAAGCGCTGGTAGAGTGGCTCGAAGTCGACGAACGTCGTCCCCAGCGCCTTGCGCGCCTGGGGCCAGTCGATGCTGTTGAACGCGGTCGTGAAGGGCAGCCCGGCCTCGCGCGCCGCCAGGGCATGGTTCTCCCACCAGAAGTCGAAGCCCGGCGGTTCGTCACCCACCTTGACCTTGACCCGCTTCATCAGCCCGCGGCGCTCGAGGTGGCGCCTGAAGAGCACCGCCATCGCCTCGGCCCAGTACCCCCGCATCGGGTGGCCATCGCGCGGCGGCCGCCCCGCGAAGCGGTCGGGAAAAGCCCGGCTGAATTCGGTCACCTTGCCGTCGTTCCAGCCAATCACATGCAGGAACGGCACGGTGAAGGAGATTTCGAAGGGCTTGGCGGCCTGGTCCGAACGGTCGACTAGCCAGTCGAAGCGCGAAGTGTCGAGCAGCAGCGTGCCGTCTTCGTTGGCAATCAGCGAGGGTGTGTTGATCCCCTTGAAGAGGTTGTTGGTGCTGATCTGGTAGCGGAGCAGGCCGGGGTCGGAGAGGGTGATCTTGCGGAAGCGGTGCTCGACCAGCGTGCTGACCAGCCGGTCCACGTGGGCGGCGCGCACGCTGCCGTCCTCCGCCATCAGGTTCATGGCCATGTAGGCGGCCCCCTGGAGGCCGGTGTCGGGCAGCGCGAAGTCGTGGACCATCAGTTCGATCGGCACGGCATTGGTCTTGCCGTTGGCCGACACGCGCAACGTGCTTCGGTAGCGGCCGGCGGCCGCCTCCTTGGAAACCATCGCGGTGAGCCAGAGCACCTGCGAGGCGCCCGCCTCCTGCGTGGTGTTCCCCCGCTGCAGCAACCCGTCGGCGACTCCCGGCCACCCTTCATATTCAACCAGCGGAAAGGGCGCCGCCCAGCGCAGCAGCAGCGGACCGTGACGCCGGCGGGCCAACGTGAGATATTTTTTGGAGATCTCCGCCCCCGTCTCCTCGTGGATCAGCGGATCCAGGGCCGTCTCGATCCCCGACAGCGGCTCGTAGGCCGTCAGCATGACCTGCGCGCATTCGTACTCGCCGCGCGCGGCGTGAAGCACGATGCGGTTGGTCGCCTCCGAGGTTCGCGGACGGTCCCAGATCATGCCGATCGCCGCAAGCGGCTTGACCCACAGGTCGAACCCGCGTGCGGGTGGCTCGGGTTTGACATAGGTCTCAAAAAATTGCATGGCTGCCCGATAAGCGCCGTCAGGGTCGCTCCCGCCGACGACCAGCGCCGGCGCCCCGCTCGCCTCGTTGTTGGCGTAATGCAGGATGACCCCGCGTCCCGCGCCGGGCCATTCATCATCGAGCGAGTTCTTGATCAGCCCGAGGTTCCGCACCGTGGCGCTCCGCCCCGGCGAGCCGAAGGCAATCATCTTGCCGGCATAGCGCGGCGTCCAGGCCAGCCCCACGCCCAGGCGCAGCGCCGTTTCGCGCGCCAGCTCGCGGACCCGCTCCGAAACCGTCCAGTCGCACTGCACCACAAAATCGCGCGCCGCGACGAAGGCCTTGACCGCCTCCGCCTCCCCGGGCGGCGCATAGACCGGACCGGAGACCTGCGGACGGGTCCGCACCGGCTCGACGAGCTTCGGCTCGAACAGCGTCACCCGGCCCGCGTCGTCGGCGCGCCCGATCTCCGCCCCATCACGGTCGAGCGCGATCAGATGCCAGCCGGCCCCCGTCGGCGCGGCGAGCGCGACGGGCTTGAGGACATCGGCCGGCAGTTCCTGCACGATCTTGCCGGCGGCGTCGGACACCTGCAGGCGGCCGCTGAACAGCGGCACCAGGCGTCCCTGCAGCCGCCCGTCGCGGAGCGCCGGCGGTTCGAGCACCACGTAGAGCGGCGTGGCATCGTGCAGCGGGCCTGCGCCGACGCCGCCAAAGGCGCCGAGGAAAGCCGATGTCCGCCAGACCTCGCCCCGCGCCAGGGAGGCGGGTCGGAAGACCGGCTCCAGCGTGATACCGGGGCAGTTGTAGAACCCCAGCAGCGAAGCGGGGTCGCCGATGAAGACCAGTCCGTCGCCATTCTCGGGATTGAACTGCGCGGCGAAGGGGCGGGCCAGGCGCGCGACGGCGTTGGTCGGACGCCGCGTCCACATGTTGGGCGGCTCGCGGTTGTAGCCGTCGAAGAGGGCCACGCCCGATCCGTATTTCGCCTGGAAGGTGTCCAGCGGCAGCCCTTGCTCCCAGAGGAGCGGCGCCGCGGGCGACACGACGGCAATCCTGTCGTCGCGCGCGGCGTACTGACCCCGTGCGCCGGGGCTCTGCACGTTGTGGAAGCGGAGGGCGAAGCCGACGGGATCGGCGGATCGGTTCGCCAGCTCCAGGCGGACCTCGACCACGCCATGGTCACGCCGCAGGATCAGGGTGCGCGTCAGGCTGTAGGCGTCCTGCGTGATCTGGCGCAGGATGACGGCGCGTCCGTCGGCGGAGACCTCCGCGATGCGCGGCACGAAGCGGGCGCCGATGCGCGGCGCCCCGGCCGGCACGTCGCCGATGGCGGTGCCATCCCAGATCATGCCGAGCAGATGGCCGCCGCCGGCGTCGAGCTGGCGGTACAACACATCGACCATCTCGTAGCCGGTCGGCTTGAAAAACCAGCCGCGGATTCCCTCATCGCGACCCGGCTTCGGCGTGACGCGCAGATGAAGCAGGCTGTTGTCGAGCAGCGCCGTCCCGTCCGGCTCGAAGTTGAGCCCCATCCGTCCATCGGCTTCAGCCGCACCGGCCGCCGCCGCGGCCAGACAGACAGACAGCAGCAGCAGTACGTTCCGCATCCATACGCCTTGATTGTCTTTCATCCGTGTTCCTCTTGCTCACCGCGATAAATAATCAGCGAGTTCTAAAATCTTGCGTCGTCTCTGCGGGACGCAGCCGGAGTCCCGGCTTCAGCCGGAAGCCAGCGACGGCCTTCAGGCCGGGGTCTCGCAGACAGCCGGAACAAACCCATGAGACGCCGGGGTCTGAAGCCCCCTCACCGCTTCCGCCTGAAGGCGGGACTCCGACTCCCAGAACCGACGGCACTGGACGCTTCTGCATACCTCACCTATCGCGCCCAATTTTCAATAGTATCGCAAATGCGTTTGTCATCATGCGAGTTGTATTTGAAAGGTGCGTTAATAGGGCGGCACCACCGGGAAGCTCGCTCGTATCGCACCTCACGTCCGTACTCACATACTCACTCATTCACGCACTCACATACTCACTCACTCACGCACTCACATACTCACGTTTCACGTCTTCACGTTTCACGCTTCACGCCTCACGTCTTCACGCCTCACGCCTCACTTCTCCAACTCCAGCCAGAGCCGCCCCAGTGTTCTCCGATAGTTCTCGAACACCTCGTCGCCTGCGTCCATCGTAATTTCGGCAAAGGCCTTTTCAATCTCGGCCTCGACCGCTTCGGCCTTCCCCTTGGCGGCGGCACGGGCGCGGAGGGCCTGCGTCGCGGCGGCATCTTCGAGTCCCAGCCGGAAGGCGCCGGCGCGGAGCGAGGGGAGGATGTCGCTCGTCGCGGCATCGGGATAGAAGAGCGTGGTGAAGGTCGCATCGGTGTCGAAGAGGTTGGCCTTTTCGCTCTTGCGGAAGGCGGGGTCGAGGGCATGCGACCAGACCATGCCGCCGTAGTAGGTCAGCCCGTCGGCCCCTTGCATGTAGGTGTCGAGCATCAGGAAGCGGGCCTGCGAGCGGGGACGCGGCGACCAGGCGTAGGGGCCGGGTCCGCAGACATACGGCCAGACCGGTTCGCCCGCCGCCCGGCGCGCATCGCGGAAATTGCGCGAGAAACATTCGAAGTCGTCGTCGGGGATCGGCTGATTCCAGCGGCGAAGGTAGAAGTTGTAGAGGGGGATCCAGAATCCCATCGTGCCGACGGCGAGATGCTTGTTGAAGACGCCATATCCGTTGATCGCCACGCTCATGCGGACGCCGCAGCGCTTGTAGAGCTCCGCCCGGCCCAGCCATCCCTCGTAGTCGGGAATTTCGTCGCCGTGGCGGCATACCAGCTTGTCTTCGAGCCCCAGCTCGCGGAAGGTGCGCCGCAGTTCGGGGATGACATGCTCCCAGGCTTCGAAGTCGTCGGCCAGCTTGCGGGCGCGGATGATTTTGTCCAGAACAGCCTTGCTCCAGAAGTAGTTGAAGGAGTCGGTCATCAGCAGGTCGATGCCGCCCACCGCCCGGACGGCCTCAAGCTCCCGCCTGAAGGCGCCGGCGTCGACCGTCACCTGGCCCAGGTCGTCGGTGTCGATCTTGATGCCCGTGATATCGAGGTTGTAGGTGGTGTTGCCGAATTCGCGAAGCTGCTTCAGCAGATGGGGCAGTTTCGCGAGATAGGTCTCGTGATCCCAGCCGTAATACATGCGGATTGATTCGGCGTCGAACCCCATCGGAAAGAAGCCGAGGGCCTGACGGTCGGACAGCACCACCGGCAGCACCTCGGTTTCAAGGACGATCTCCCGCGCACCACCGGCCCATGCGAGGCGGGCCGTGTCGCGCCGCATTCCCGCTTGCGCGTCGGAGGGAATGGGCAGGCTCACCCAGACGCCCTGCAGGCTGCCTGCAGCCAGGGTCGCCGGCAGGGTTGGAAAGGCGGCGTCGTGCAGCGCCGTCACGAAGGTCTCGCCCGCCGATTCGCTTTCGAAGCGGAAGGGGACGAAGCGGACGGTCGCGCCCGCCGGTCCCTCCCACTTCAAGCCGGCCAGCGCCTCGCCGGCCCGCAGCAGCAGCAGGAACTCGGCGCGGCCGTTGCGCCAGGCCGTCGTCCGGAAGGACCCCGCGTGCGGCTTCAGGCCCGACCAGGCATAGGGCAGCCGGTCACCCCAGTGGCAGGCCGAGAGGATCGCCGCCTCGCGCGCCGGCAAGCCGCCGAGTTGCGCCAGCGCCTGCTCCACCGCCTGGCGCGTCGCCGCCTCGGTGTTGCCGGCGATGACCAGCAGCGCCCCCTCCGTCCCGCCCTCGTCGATGAAGACGGTCGCGGCGCGGGGCGGATCGAGGGGATAGGTGTTGAACAAGCCCAGATCATCGTTGAGCTGATCGAGCAACCGGTTCGCCCCCGGCTCGCCGACGACGACGGTCAGCAGATCCCGGTCGAGCCGACCATTGCCGGTGACGTTGTGGTGCTTCAGGAAGGTCCGCGCCGGATGGCAACTCCCGCCAAGCTGCGCCGCGAGCCGGCGCCACAGCGCCTCGCGTTCGGGCGTAGTTGCATCGGGCGTCACCACCACCACGCTGCGCGCCCCAATCCGCTCCTTCACGCGGGCCCAGTCGGGCGCGGGCTGCGCGACGGCTCGGTGCGGCAGCACGACGGGGCGGGCCAGACAGGCCGCGGCGGCGGCGCGCATTGCGTCGATCGCTTCGAAGGCGCCCGCTTCCTGACGCCAGCGCCGCGCCAGCGGCTGCGCGTTGGCGGCGCGCAGACACGACACCGCATCGCCGGGACCGCCGAAGAGGACCATCGCCCGGAGATGATAGTCGCTGCCCGCGGGCAGTCCCTCCTCGCGGACAACCGGCTGCAATGAATTGCCGAAGGGGCCGGGATCGTCATAGCCCATGTTGACGTTCAGCCGGACGCGTCCGCTGCCCCAGTTGGTCGTGGCGCCGAAGCGGCTCCCCTCGGCATCGACCACGACCGCCGCCCACCCCTTGGCTGAAACGGCCTGCGCCCAGACATGGTTGAAGGTCGACTTCTGATAGGGCTCGAGAAAGGGTTGCTTGGTGGTGTTCGCGAGAGGGACGATCACCGGCGCGACATAGGGGCGGCGTCCGTCCTGCCCCATGATCAGGTCCCAGGGAAAATCGGCCGAGTTGACGCGCAGGCCGGCCAGGGGAATCCTCCCCGGGGGAACCGGATCGTCAAACGCGGCGCGCCAGTCGAGAAAGAAACGGTTGCCCGTGCGCGGGAACCAGAGGGTCTGCACCGCGCCATAGCGGGTCTTGGCATGCCCCGTGGCCCAGACGCCGCGGTCGGCCAGACACACCACGCTGCGGACCGGCCCGCCCCACGCCTTGAGGGGTTCCCGCTTGCCGAAGGTCGGATAGCCCTGCACGCAGAAGGGAAGCCCCTGATCCGACATCGGCGGCTTCATGCCGCCGCTCGCGCGCTGGACGCCGGCGCCCTTCGCCAGCGGCGCCGGAGCGTCAAGCCCCGCCAGCATGCCGTCCATGGCCTCGTCCAGCTTCTGCGCGTCCGAACGCGTGAACCGGGGCTGCTCCACCCAGAGGCCGGTGGCCTCGTCGAGCCGCACCGGCACCGTGAAAACCGGCGTCGTCACGATGGCGGTGTCGCCGTCGAGGCTCACGGTACACGCATCGGGCACCTTGCGGTCGGCGTCGAGGAGGCGCACCGTCACCCGCTGCACGGCGAGCGGGGCGAGGTCGATCTCGAAGGCGACCTCGGCCGCGCCGCCGGGAAAAACGGAAAAATCGTCGAACTGCGCCGCCAGCGACTGCCCCTGGTCGTCAAGCACCTCGACGTCGCGGACCTGCCGCGCCTGCGCTTCGGGCACGCCCAGCTCGCGGAGCGTGACGACCACCACCTCCGCCGGGCGGGGTGCGTCCAGGGTGTTGCGCAGCAGCAGTCCCTGCTCCGTGACGGTCGCGGCGCCGCAGGCCGCCGTTAGCAGCAGCAGCAGCGCGCCCAGCGCGCCGCCAAAGTGGTGCGCAGTGTGTGAGTGTGTGGGTGTGTGTTTCAATCGTCTCATGGCTTCGTCACCATCACAATTCCGCCATTGGCGAGGCCAATGTAATACTTCCCATTCAGAATGGCCAGGGCCAGCGGCGTGGCCGGCAGCTCAGCCTCGAAGATCGTCTCCCAGCTTTCGAGATCGGACGAGACGACGATCCGGGCTTGCGGACTCACGCCCGCTTCGGCCAGGAGCAGGGCGCAGCGGCCCTCCGCGACGGCAATGTCCCGGGTCTGCTCCTGGCCCGCGATGCGCCGGCCCGCGAAGGTGCGCCCGCCCGTCTGTGGCGTCCCTTCATTCACGCCCAGGAACAGGAGGCCGCCCGAGGGATCGGGGCTGAAATCGGGCTCGCGGAGGAGTACGGTCAGCAGGCCGTCCCGCCAGGAGGCATCGCGGGCCAGCGTCACCTTCGGATTCTGCAGCAGCGAAGTCGCCGGCGCCAGGAGGCGCAGTGCCGGGAGCGGACGGGCGGGGCCGTCGAAAAGGAACCCGCGCGGGCTCCGGCCGCCCGTATAGCTCAGCACATACCAGGCGCCCCAGTCGCGCGGCGCAACGAGCGGCGGCCAGTCGCCGATCACGTCACGCACTGCCAGCAGGGCCAGGTGATTTGACACGCAGAGGAAGGTCGAGGCCTTGAAGGAGAAGCGGGCCGCCTGGACATTCAACGCCTCCACCTGCCACGCCGGCGCACCGTCCGCCCGCCAGGCGATGATCGCCTCGTCCTTGCGGCGCCCCGTCAGAAAGGTCTTGTTGTCGAAGCGCGCCACGTCGTAAAAGGCCGTGCCCGCCAGCGCCACCGCCACCCATTCCCATTTTCCGCCGCCCGCCGAGACATAATACCCGCCGCCGTCGCCCGTCGGCTCCGCCACCGGCACATGCAGCCGGCCATCGAGCACCCGCATCCGCCCGAAGCGCCGCCCGGCGGTCGGCGACTCCTCGCACAGATCCATCGTTTTCGGATCGTAGGCGATGATGGGACGCGCCTGCCCCTTCGGCACCGCCTGCAGAGTGATGTAGAGTCGCCCGTCGAAGGGCGTCAGCGCCTCGACCGCCTGCTCGCCGACCCCGGCGGCCGCCTGGCCGATCATGCCGCCGTCGCTGCGCCCGGGGGCGCACACCTCCACCCAGTCGGCCGCGCGGACGATGCCGCCAAGCAGTATCAACCCCGCCGCCAGTGCGAGTGGAAGCCGTGCCCATCGTCCTCCCCTGTTCTTAAATTTGGAAATCAGGAAAGCAGGAAAAGATGCCCAAGTTCCTGAGTTCGTGAGTTCCAGATTAGGTTGCATTGAGGATAAATCAACACGCACTGAAGACGGGACTCCGGCTCCCGCAAAAGTTGACAGAAGCGAACTGGACCCGGTGGGACGCGGCCGGAGTCCCGGCTTCAGCCGGAAGCCAGCGACGGCCTTCAGGCCGGGGTAGCGCAGACAGACGGAACAAACCCATGAGGCGCCGGGGGCTAAAGCCCCCTCACCGCTTCCGCCTGAAGGCGGGACTCCGACTCCCAAGACCGACGTCACTTGCACTCCGTCTCGCGACAGAAGCGAACTGGAAGTCTGAAAGATGAACCGGAATACACGAACATCCAACATCCAACATCGAACTTCGAACATCGAGGGTGATGCGCCGCCACAACCACGCATCCACTCACTCACATACTCACACACTCCCCTGCCCTTCATCGCCGCGCTCCCTTCCGCCTCGCTTGCCGCGTGCGCGCGGCAAATTCGCTGTAGAGATTCCGCACCCGCCAGTACGATTCCTTGGGGCGGCGGAAGCGGTCGAGCAGCCCCTTGTTGTTGAACAGCCCGGGACGGTTGGACCAGTATTCGGTGATGGTCCGGATGTCGGCGAACTGCCAGATGAAGACCCCCGCCACGCGCGGATCACCGAGCAGCGCGCGGAGGTGCTTCTCCAGCAGATCGGCCTGGAAGCGCTCCGACCACTTGCGGTCTTCGAGGGAGCGGTCGCCGTAGAGGGCCGCACCGCCTGTCTCGGTCACCAGCATCGGCCGGATGCCCCTCGGCTCGCGGCGCAGCTTCGCGTCCATCTGCTCGATCAGCGGCGGCCACGTCGCCGGCCGCTTCTTGTCGTCGTACCAGCCGGGATAGGCGTTCAGGCCGACGAGGTCGAGGAGCTTGAGTCCGCCGTCCGTCGTCAGCCGGTTCGAGGCGTAGCTGACGGGACGCGTGCGGTCGAGCTTGCGGACCCGGCGCACGAGGTGCGTGGCGGTCTGGACGCCGTCGGGCGTGTCGGTCGCGCATTCGTTCATCACGCTCCAGACGAAGACCGCGGGGCGGTTGAAGTCGCGGGCGATCATCCGCTCGATCGCGGTCCCGGCCAGCGCCCGGTAGACCGGATCGCCGACAACGGCGGTCCAGCGTCCGTAGAAGGGGATCTCCGACCAGACCAGCAGCCCCAGTTCGTCGCAGAGATCCATGGCGAGCGAGTCGACCGGGTAGTGGCAGCGGACGGCGTTGCAGCCGAGGTCGCGGATCAGTTCGAAGTCGCGCAGCACGATGTCGGGCGGCACGGCGAAGCCGTTGTCGCCGTATTCGTGATGACGGTTCACGCCAAGGATCTTGACCGGCGCGCCGTTGATGAGAATCTGCCGTCCGCGGCAGACGATCGAGCGGAACCCGGTGCGGTCGGCGAGATCGTCGCCGCCGCAGGCGGCGCGCACGGTGTGGAGGACGGGCTGTTCCGGCGACCAGAGGGCGAGCTTGCGCGGCGGCAGCTCGTGGCGGATCCGCACCGTTTTTCCGGCGGGCAGCCGCACCGGCCACTCCGCCGCGACTTCGCCGTCGATTTCCAGCACGAGCCGTTCGGTGCGCGTTTCGGCGCCCAGGTTGGCGATCACGATCTCCGGCGTCAGCGTCACACCCCGGGCCGAGAGCGTATAGGGCAGCCGCAGTTCCTGAATCCAGATGTCGTTCAGGAAGGCGGCTTCGACGGGGCGGACGAGGCCGCCGTAGTGCGCCCAGTCGTTGCCGTAGCGGGGAAAGACATCCTCCAGGCTCTTCGAGCTGTCCACCTCGACGACCAACTCGTGTTCGCCGGGTTCGACCTGAGGCACCTGCACCGTCCACGGGAGGCAGGAGACGGGGTTGCGTCCGAGCGGGTGTCCGTCGAGCCAGACCGACAAAGCTCCGCCCGTCCCCTCGAAGACGAGGACCAGGTGCTTCGTGCCGGCGGGGACCCGCAGCAAACGCCGGTACCAGCCCTTGCCGTGGTAGTCGAAGAGACGGGGGCTGGTGTTCCAGCAGCCCGGCACGGCCATCCGTCCGCCGCCGGACGGGAACTTACGGAACCACTTTTTTTTCTCCCCGATCCCGTCGGCATCCTGCGCAAAGTCCCACAGGCCGTCCAGCCGAACGACCGTCCGGGACGCGTGTTCATCGAATGTGCGTCGCATCGATTATTTTTCCTCCGTCTCGTAGAGCCCCACCCCGCGCCAGAGTCCGGCGGCACCCTCGCGGTTCATGAGGAGAATCGCAACGGTGTTGGCCTGCCCGGGCCGCAGGGCGTCGGTGACGTCGAAGGCGAACGACCGCGTCCAGTCCATCGGATCGAAATGCCGACGCTGGTGGACTTGCTTTCCGTTGACGAAGATCAGCCCCTCTTCGTCGAGGGCGCCGATCCGCATCAGCACCCGGTTCCGCTCCTGCATGATCGTGAAGCGGTCGCGCGCTTCGGCGTCGCCGGTGAAGGGGCCGGTCGTCTCCGGCTGCAGCACCAGCGCCGTGCTGCAGCAACGCAATCAACCGAATCCTCTCTGGAATAGTGAACCTTCCCGCCGGGGACGGCGGGCTCCAGCTTCGTCCGCCGGTTCGCTGACGATGCGCCCGCGCCGTCGCGTGCCAGACCAAGCGCGAAGCCTGGAGCCCGCGGTCCTCCGCGGGCCATGGCGATTTGATAGACAGTTGGCCGGGCGACGATTGCACCATGAACAACTCGTTTTTCATGAGGGATCCAGAGAGATACGGCACTAAGGGGTTGGTCCGTTCCGCCAACGGGCTGTCACCGCCGGCGACTACGGGGCACGATTGCTCTGCTGCGGATGGCACAGCCGCAGGAGGCGGCCCTCGCCGGGGGTCAGCCATCGCAGCGGCGCCTCGTCATGCGGGATCCACGTGCCGTCCTCTGTTGAGAGGCTGGCTTCCGGGGCGCCGCCATCCGCCAGATCCAAGGTTATCCTGGCGGTCTGCGCGAGCGAGAGGTTCACGATCATGGCGTAGTCTGCGCCTGCGGCGTCGCGGAACTCGCCGACCATCAGCGGCGCAGGCAGAGCCATCGAGCGCACCTTCAGGCTCGGCGGCGGCACGGCTGGCAGCGGGGCGTCGGGATCCTCGATCGCCTCGGGCATCTCACCGGTGCAACGCACGACCCGCCGTCCCGGCAAGGTCGGCAGCGTTTCGTCAAACACAGGCGGCGAAAAGGCAAGCCCCGTCGATTCCAGCCGGTTCATCACCGGCCCCAGGATCGCCAGTTGACGGTTCACCTCCTGCAGCCAACGCCAGGTTGGCGTGAGGCGCCCGTGCGCATCGGCGGCGGCCTGCGCATAGCAGGTGGGGGCCGGAGCGCGCGGCAGCCCGTACTGGTACCAGGCCACGCTGCGGCCGCCGGCCGCCAGGGTGGTGTTGGCCTGCAACAGCAGGTTGGCAAAAGAGGGCGGCACCGCGTAGGGCCGGAGTTGGTGTCCCGCAACAATATTCCAGAAGGGCAGTCCGTGCCGCAGCGACACCTCGCGCGCCGTCGCCAGGTTTCGGAAATAGCTGGCGCCGCGGCGCGCATCGCGCAGGTTCATCGAATACTGGACGGTGTAGTTGTCGTAGCTGATAAACTGCGGGCGGACCTTTTCAATGAAGACCTCAAGGTAATCGGCGTAGCTGTAGCCGGAGTGGTCGCGAACCACATCGAGCCGCTTGTGGTGCTCCGGGAAAAGGTTGATGTACGCGAGCTTGCCGGGAGCGTGGCGCCGGACCGCCGCAACAACCCGGCCCTGCGTCTCGAACTCTTCGATCTCCGGCTCGTCGCAGAGGTAGTAGCCGATCACGGCGTCGCTCGCGCCGAATGCGGCGATCCGTTCGCGCACACGCTTATCAATCTCCGCCTCGCTCAGCGTCACCCATTCGCGCCGTGTCACGCCCAGATCGCCGATGGCCTTCAGGCCGTGCCGCTCGCAGTCGGCCACATGCTCCGGCTCAATGAAGCCGGCCAGGTTGAAATGGCAGGCCTGGAGCAATGCCATCCCGCGGCCCCGCGCGGCGTCGAAGCGGTCCCACGGCAGGATGGGGAAGAACGCGTCACCCACGACCGCCTGGGAGCCGGCCCATGAGGCGCCGCAGGCGATGTGACTTGTTTGCTGTTTCATGTCAGGTTCCCTTTCGTGTGCGCTTCGCGCCCGCCTGATCCAGCACCCGGTAGAGCGCATGCCGGACTTGACGCACGGTCGGGCAGTCGTACCGGTAGTCGGTCGGCCCCGTGATCAGGCGCGGGCCAGGCGCAATCCCGTTCGTAACCTCCCCAGCGCAACCTGACCTCCCCCGCCGCATCCGGCCCGCCGCGAACGGCCACCTGTACCGCGACGCAGCCGCCCCGGAGGGCTTGCAGGCCGCCGGCGCCGGAATCGACTCCCGGCGCAACATCCGGGTAGCGCCACTCCATGGCATCGACCCATTGCAGGGAAGCCGTTTGTTCGTTGGAGGTGATACTCATGGCCTTGGCTTCTCCGCATCATTGAATCATCATCACGGTGCCACTGGGCCTGACGTAGGCGATTTCACCGGTCGCATACAAATCGCTGATGTCCCAGTCATCCGGTCTGCCGGGCAAGTCAATTATTGCGAACGTCCCGGCCGTGCTACTCCAGTTGATCAGATCGAAACGGTCGCCATAGGACGGCCGATACCCGTTCAGCAGGGATACGCGCAAGGTCCCACCGGCGGAAAAGAGTCCGTTAACCATCACCCGGTCATGATCCGCCGGAAGGGGGCCCCCGAGTTCAAAGGCCAGACTGCCCGCCTGGCTGGAGTTCGCCGGATCGTGGTTGTAGCAAGCACCCGTCACGGCCAGGAGACCCACGCGCTGTTTGCCGCCCACGACGATCCGCCCCCCCCGATGGTTCTCGATACGCCCGCGGATCGTTCCCGAGCCTTCGAGCAACCCGCGGCAATAAAACTCGGTTGTGCTTGTATAGAGTTCCAGCGTTCCGTTCTGGAGCCGAACGACGCTGTTCGTGAACAGATAGAGTCTGGAATTGCCGCTTGAGGCGCTTTGCCGCGCCGTGGCGCCATCGGTGATCGTCAGCCGGCCGTATCCCGTCTGCAGCGTCGGATCGGCATTGTAGGATCCGCCCAGGGAGATGCGCTGGATGCCGCAGAATGTATCCGCTCCGGTCGCTACCAGTTCGCCCAGCTTGATTTCGGTGTTCCGCAGCGTGCTCCGTGCGCCATTCGTGAACACCAGCACGCCATCGGATAGATGCCCGATAGAGGCCCCCCCTCCATCGGTATGGCGCAGGATTGCCCGCGGGCCGATCACCTCCATCCGTTGTCCCGTGCTGCCGGTTGTGTTGAACAGGCGGATATAGTCCACATTGACATCGGCGTCGATGATGCGTACCGTCGTGTCGTTTCCGCCCTGAATGATATAATACTTGTAGACCGCACCTTTGATGCGATCGATCGCGCCATTGGTGATGAGCAGGGATGTCGTGTTGCCGACACTGCCCACGGTGACGTTGTTTTCAACGACGAACCAGTAGGTGTGCCCGCCGAGGTCGAAGGTGACCGAGCCCTTATCGACCCTGAACTCGCGGTTGGTCACGGTGGCGGTCCAGTTGACCGTGTAATTGGCATTGAGGTTAAACACGGCCGTGTCCGCTGCACCCGGAACCTGGTTGGGATTCCAATTGCCGGGCGCGGAAAACAACCCGCCGGCGGTGTTCGTCCAGGTGACCGTCGTTTGCGACAGCGCAGGGACAATGCTTACCGCGAGCAGCAGCGTTGTCAGCAGGGTGTGGAAGGGTGTGCTTGTGGTTTTCATGGGGTTGGCTCCGCTTCACTATTTACCGATTGGTCTGGCCGGTGCCGGCGCCCGCCGCCTGCAGGTCGAGGATGGCCTGCCCGACGCGTTCGCGTGCCGCGAGGATCTCGGCGTAGGGGGGATTGTAGTTGTTGAGCGTCGGGAAGACGTCGCGCCAGATGGTCTCGAGCACCGCCTGCGCTCGGTCGGCCGCTTCGGTCAGCCCCTTCTCGCGGGCGGCGGCGATGCGGCGGCGCAGCAGGTTGACGTACCAGGCGTCCTCCATGCCGTCGCGGATCAGTTCCCAGCGGATGCTGTCGAGCGGGGTGGTGTCGACCCAGCCCCGGCCGGCTTTGAGCCAGCGCGGCTTGTCGGGATGCTCGGGGTAGAGGACCGAGTTGCTGTGCGAGTAGCGGTCGAGCCAGAGTGACTCGTGGCTGTAGTAGTTCCAGTTCTGAATGCCCCACCAGGTGACGAAGTCGAGGTCGGCCTTGGCCGCCTGCCAGATGTAGGCGCGCAGTTCCGAGGCGCTGGCACCGGTGGTGATGCGCGGCGGCGGTCCGCAGTTGTACCAGGCGATCTTGTCGCCGCCGGCGCGGGCCTTGGCGAAGAAGTCGGCGTTGTAATTCAGGTAGAGCGGCGTCCACTCCTTGACGATGCCGATGCCTTTGACCGCTTCGGCCCAGTCGATGCTGTTGAAGGCCGTCGTGATCGGCATGCCGGCGTTGCGCGCGGCCAGCGTGTAGCGCTCCCACCAGTAGTCGAAGCCGAGCGGCTCGTCGCCGATCTTCAGGATGACGCGGTCGAGCCAGCCGCGCTTCTCCAGGTGCCGCCGCAGCAGCGTCAGCATCTCCTCGACCTCGTAGCTGTTGAACATGTGCCCCTCGCGCTTGGGCCGGTCGGCAAAGCGCTTGGGCAACGCGCGCCGAAACTCGCCGTAGCCGCTGTTCGCGCCGTCGCCCCGGCTCAGAACGGCCTGGGCATAGAGCATGTACGACATCGCGAAGGGCTCTCCGCTCTTGTCGATCATCCCGACGAGCTGATCGAAGTAGCCCGCATCGAGCATCACGCAGCCATCCTCGCTGACCGTCAGCCACGGCACCTCCACACCCTTGAAGGCCCCTTCGGGCGAAAAATACCAGCGGAACATCCCATCCGGCCCCAGGTGGATCTTGCGTATGCCGTGCGCCGTGAAGTTGCGGACGAGCGCCTCGATGTGCCTCGACTCCAGCGCGCCGTCGCTGGGCTCCGCCGGATTCGCCTTGCCTTCGGGCGGCATGCTGGCCAGGCTCATGTAGGGCTCGCCGCCCAGTCCGTCCCTGGGCAGCGTGAAATCGAGCACCTCGACCTCGATCGGGATAGCGCTGGTCACGGCGCCGGCGCGGCAGGTGATCGTCGAGCGGTAGGAGCCGGCATCGGCTCCTTCGGGAACCAGGACCGTCAGCCAGAGCGCCTGCGAAACGCCGGCGGACAGCTTCGTCTCCGGACGCTCCAGCAGCGGATCGGGCTGCCCCGTCCACCCCTGCTGACGCGAATCGGCGCGGGCGATCGGCCAGTAGTTCACCCACCGCAGCCAGAGCGGACCGATGCGGCGGCGATGGACCGTCTCGAAACGCTTCGCGATCTCCTTGCCCGTTGCGGCATGCACCAGCGGCGCCACATCGACCGCCAGATCCTCCTGGGCGTCATAGGCCGTGATCACCAGCTGCGCCGGCTCATCCTCGCCCCTGGCTGCGCGGAGCCGCACGCAGTCGCCGGTGCGGTTGCCCGCCGGACGCGTGTAGGGGTAGACCTTGAGATCGGTCCCCGCCACCCAGAAGTCGTATCCCTTCGGGGGTTCGGCTTCGTCCAGGAACACGGAGGAAAAGGCCACGGCCGCGCGCGCCGCGCCGGCGGCGTCGCTCCCGGCGATCAGCAGAAGCGGCTTCTGCGTGACCTCGAAATTGGGATAGTGCAGCACGGCGCCGCGCCCGGGTCCGGGCCAGGCGGCGTCGACCGACTGTTTCAGCAGCCCCGCGTCGCGGACCAGCGGGTTGACCGCGGGTTCGCCGACCACCAGCAACTTGCCGCCCGGCGGGGTCCAGCTCAGCCCGACGCCGAGTTGCCGCGCCAGATCGCGTGCCTCGGTCTTCTCCGCCTCGCTCGCGCCGAAGGCGCAGAAGACCGTGAAGTCGCGGGGCTCCAGAAACGCCCGGATGGCCTCGTCCTGCCCGGCGTCGCGGTACACGTTCCCCGCAACGGCGGGCTTGCGGATTTCCGGGAAGACGATTTCAGGCGTGCTGAACACCACGCGGCCGGCAGCGTCCACCGAGCCGATCTCGACGCCGACACGGTCCAGGGCCACCAGGCGCCAGCCGGCGCCGGCTCCGGCGGCATTGATCGCCACGGCCGTCGTCGGTTCGGCCGCCGCCTCGAACTGCGTCTTCCCGCCGGCATCGACGATTCGCAGCTTGCCGCGCCACAGCGGCAGCAGCGCGCCGCGCAGCCGGCCGCCCTCCAGCGCCAGGGGTTGGGTCACGACCGTCAGCGGCGTGGCGCCGACCGGCGCCGTTCCCGCCAATCCCGTGAAGGCGCCGACATAGACTTGCGTCGCGAAGGACTCGCCCGGCTTCAGGCTGATCGACCGCAGCACCGGCTCCAGCGAGCTGCCGGGGCAGTTGTAGAAACCCAGCAACCGCTCGGCGTCGGCGATGAAAACCAGGCCGTCGCCGTGCGTGCGGTTGATCCAGGCGGCCCAGTTGCCGGCGAGTAGCGGCGTTTTCAAACTTTTGGGATTCACCCAGCTCCGGCCCGGCTCATCCGCACGATGGCTGTTGAAGAACTTGTCGTCGCCGCCGTAGGCGTTTTGGAACTGTTCGTTGTTCAGCGACTGGTCGAGCGCCAGGACGCCGTTGGTGACCGGGATAAAGAGCGTCTCCGCCTTGCTCTGGTAGCGACCGCGCGCCCCGGGACTCAGCGAACTGTGCAGGCGGAACGACATGCCGACGGGCGGCGCATCCAGATTGGTCAGACGGTAGCGCACTTCGACGACCGCCAGATCGCGGCGCAGGATGATCTCGCGCTGCAGGGAATAGCGGTCCCGCGTGATCTGGCGCAGGGCAACCACCCGCTTGTCGGCACTGACCCCCACCCCCTCGGGAACGTAGAGGGTGCCATGCGCCGGGCGGCCGGCGGGGATGTCGAGCCCCAGCGTGACGTCGTCCCAGACTTCGCCGAGCACATGGCCGGGAACGTAGTCGGTCTGGCCGAAGAGCACATCGACCATTTCGAAGCCGGTGGGCTTGAACAGCCAGGAGCGGATTCCGCTGCTCCAGCCGCCGGAGCGGTTGTCGGCCTTCAGGACGATCAGATCGTTCTCAAGGACGGCCCGCCCGTCCGTCTCGAAACGGACGCCGGGGCCGTCGGCGGCCAACACGGACGCCGCAACCGCCCACGCGACCGCCGCCGCGATGCCAGCCAGGCGCGACATAGGCGCCCGGAAAACCACTGCCCTATATAGAGGCACGCTGTGCTTCATATTATCCGCCTTTTTTTTGGACGCAGAACCCCGTACGCAAGACGCCGTTTTCACGCTTCACGTTTCACAGCGACGGTCAACCCCGTCAACGCCCGTCAACCCCGTCGACGTTCAGCGTTGAGCGTTGAGCGTTCAATTTTCGCATACAACCGCAAGGTCATACAATTCGCCACGCGCATTTTGCCATGCTTCCAGCGTGTTTGCATAGCCGTACTTGTAGGGTACGACCCGTTCCAGCAGGGCGTCGAGTTTTGCCATCAGAGCGTCGGCCCGCGCCCGCGCCGCCGGCTGCCGGCGCATTTCTGCGATTCGGCCGCGGATGTGCTCGATCAGCATGTTGTCGCGGATGCCGTCGCCCTCCAGCTCGCGCCGCCAGGTGTCGAGGAGCGTGCCGTCGGGCAGGAAGAGCAGACGGTGGCTGAGGCCGTGCTCGTAGCGGAAGGGGACGGGCGAGGTCTCGGTGCTGTGGGGGCTCAGCGAATGGGCGGCGTAGCTCATCGCCCCGGTGAAGCGCCACTTGGCCGTCAGCCAGTAGAAGGGAAGATTGTCCTCGGGCCGCCCCGTCAGGCGGGTCGGCGGCACGCCGCAGCAATACCACCAGACGGCGTCGCCGGCCTGCTGCCGCTCGCGGAAGAAGGGCTTCAAGACATCGTGCTGGTAGTTGGGACACCACGGATCCATCGTACCGGCGGCAGACTCCAGCGTGGCGTCGTTGCCGCTGTGGCAGGTCATGACGCGGACGCCGCCTTCGCGCCACGGGCGGGCGTGAATCATCCACTCCTCCAGGCTCCGGGGCTCGTCGCTCACCTTGAGGATGAAACGCTTCGACCGCCCCGTCCGTTTCAGAAAGGCGGCAACCTGCTCCGCCGCCTGACGCTCCACCCAGGCGGTGTCGTTCGTGCCGGAAATCCGAACCAGTGCATTCAGATCTTCAAAGGCGCCGAGAAAGCCGGGCAAGTCATATCCGAGTGCGGCGTATTCCTCCTCGCAGCGTTGCAGGTGCTCCTCCCAAGGAGCGAAATCGAGCGTGAATAACAAGGCGTCTCCTTTGAATCGGGAACTCAGGAAATCAGGAATGTGGGCCTCTTTTCCTGCTTTCCTGAGTTCCTGATTATTTTGCGATTCGGGCAGAGCAGTACCCCCAGGCAGGACGTTGTCCCCCGCCCGCGACAGGCGCCAGGCTACGCGCGTACCCAGCCACTGCACGCCATGCCGCGCTTCGTTGCGCGCCAGTTCCCGCACCGCCCGTTCATGCTGCGGCGTTCCCGCCTTGAACCACCAGGCGGGATGGGCGAAACTGTAGAAGGCGGTGGGGCCGGAGTCGGGGAGCACGACGGGCTCGACCGTCACCTGCACCCGCACCGGCTGAAGGTGTCCGCCGCCGCGGAGGCTCAGCACCCCCTCGTAAAGCCCCGGCTGCGCCCCCTTGTCCGTGTGTACCGTCACCCAGACGCCCAGAGCGGTGTTCGCCGGCATCGGCAGGTACGGCGCCGGCAGCAGCGCGTTGGGCAGACGCAGTTCGCCGAAGAATCCGTCCCATTCGTAGAAGCCGCAGAAGCGCACCTGCGCCGACGCCTTCAGCACCGCGCCATCGGCCCGCCGCAGCTCGCCCAGTTCGGCGCGCAGATCGGCCAGCTCGCGTTCGGCCGCAATGCCGAACTGCAACGAACGCCGGTCGTTGACACCGATTTGCAGCGGCAGGGTCTCGGCCGCCGGCCGTTCGGGATGGAGCTGCCAGGCGTAGATCACCTCCAGCGTGTCGGCGGCGAAAGCACGGAACGGCACCCGCGGCGCGGGCCTGGCCGGTAGACCCGCCAGCAGCCTCGCGGCGGCCGCCTCGACTGCGGCGGGCGTCTCGCCGATGGCCAGCACATACCACGGCGTGCCGTCGGACTTGCGGACCACGTCCACCAGCCCCGTGGGACTGTTCAGATAGCCGGGATCGTTCCAGAGGCCCGCCATGGCAATCGCCTGCCGCGCGTAGCGGTGCACCAGCGGACGCCCCACGACCAGCGGCAGGCCGTCGTAGTTGTTGAGCGCATGGTCGTCGGAGACCAGGTAGATCCCCGCCCGGTCGGCGATGCGTTTGGCCGCGTCGTATTCGGCGCGGCAGCCGGCCCGCGGGTAGGTCGCGACGACGCCCCGCGCGGCGACCAGCGCGCACACCTCGGCGAGCGACGAGCGCGGCGAGGGGGCGGGAGGGGGCGGGACTATCGGAACTGTCGAGCCTGTCGGGACTGCCGCGATATTCCACTGGGCGAGCCGCGCCGTGGCCTGCCCCAGCACCTCGCGGCTGTCGAAGTCCGCGCGCAACTGGTAATGCGTCGCTCCGGCGGGCACCGCGACAGCAGCGCCGTTGGTTAGCGGACCGAGCCAGGCGTCCCAGCGGGAGCGTCCGTCGCTAAAGCGGATGGCCCCGCCGACGCGGGCCCGTCCATCCAGCTCGAGGCTCACGAAGCGGATGTCGTCGGCGCCCCAGCGGTCGCCGGCTGCCGGCAGGGCGCGCCGGCCGATGGTGAAGTGGTGGCGTCCGGGCTCCAGAAGCGGACAGAGGCCATACGCCGCTTCGGCCGCGTTCGTCTGCGTGACCGTTCCCGAGGCGCCTTCGGCGAAGCGCCAGTCGACGATGCCGGCGCGGTCGAGGCGGAGCGTCACATTGGCGCCGCCATAGCAGACCAGACCCAGGTGGCCGCCGATCGAGTCCAGGCGGATCGCGCCGTCGGCGCGCGGCCAGGGGTTGATCCAGCGGGTGATCACAAATCCGCGCGCCGACTCGAGATTCGCGCGGTAGCGCTCGCGCGACACCGGTTCATCGGCCTGCCAGGCGATGCGCAGCGCTTTCGCGGATGCCGGCAGCGCCGCGGGCGGAAATTCGTGCGCGGCCTCAAGGGGGTGTTGCGTGCCGAACACCGCCAGGCCGGCGATGCCGCCCGTCGCGCCGCGAAAGGCGGTCAGCTCGACCGACACGAAGTGGATCGCCGCGCCGGGGAGGAAGTCGAGTGCCGTCTGCTCCGGCGGCCAGAAGTCGGAGTTGTCGGGGAAGCGCCAATCGCGTTCGGCGCGGGCCAGTGCTCGGCCCTGGGCATCGTGCAGCGTCACGGCAAAATAGCACGCCCCGGCGGTGTTGACGACGACGCGGCGGACCGGCGACGCCCGGCGCAACGGCACCACGATCACCGCGGGCGGATGCAGCGGCATCCAGGCGCTGGCGGCATCGCCGTCGGTGGCCTGCACGGCCTGTTCGGCGGCCAGCATCGCCAGCGGAAGCTGGCCGGCAGCCAGATCCTCGTCGGCGTCCCAGGTGACCAGCGAGGCGCTTGCCAAACCTTCGGTTTGAGCAAGCGGAGGGTTCATGGCTCGGTTCAGAGAATCTTTGTCGCGAGCTTTGTCGCGAGCTTTGTCGACAAAGTTCGCGACAAAGTTCACGACAAAGTTTGAGCCAACCGCCGGCCAGATCGCGGGCGCTTCGTCCGGCGGCGGGTCGCCGCGTGGCAGCGGCGGCCGGGCAAAGTCGATCTCGCCGCGGAGGAAGGCGAGAAGCCAGCCGGCGCGCGCGGCGTGGCGCGAGTCCGGAGCGAGGGCGATGGCCTGCTCCAGCAGCCGCTCCGAAGCGGGCCGGTCGAGGCTCCAGACGGCGCTGCCGCAGAGGAAGGCGTATTCCGCCGCGCTGTCGCGCGTCCCCAGGCGGAGCGCGGCCGACATCGCGCCCTGCGCCGCGCGCGCCGCCAGCTCGGGATCGGCGGCAACGGCCGGCACATGGTGCGTCAGGTACAACGCCGTGTCGGTCGCAATCCGGATGTCTTCGACGTGCCGCTCCAGGTAGGCGATCAGCAGCGGTCCCTCCTGCGGATGGCCCTTCAGGGAGTTGCGGGAGAGGTTCCGGGCGACCTCCGTCGCCTGGCCGGAGGGGGCCAGTTCCAGCGTCACCGTCAGCAGGTCGGCCAGGAGATCGGGCGGCAGCGACGGGAGCAGCTTGTCGTTCAGGAGACGCGCCCAGTGGGGTTCGGTCAGATACGGCGGCGCGGCGCCGAC
>CAZQKI010000049.1:21596-26372 GCA_964592855.1 uncultured Lentisphaerales bacterium | reverse complement strand
CGTTCCGCCGGGCGGAAGCGTGATCCGCAGCGTGACCGCATCGGCGGAGCCGTCGCCCGGATCGATGCCGGCCGTTGCGCTGCCGGTGTTGATGATCGCGATGTTTGCCGCAGTGAAAGCGCCGATCCGGGTGCCGTAGGTGATCAGCGGAACAGCCAGGCCGTTCCGCTTGTCGTAGGCACCGCAATCGACCGTGAGCTTCGTATTGGCGTTGACCGTGAGGGCATTGTTGACCGTGATCGGCGTGACCCCGGCGGCGTCCAATGCAAATTGAAACGTGCTGTCCGCCGTGGTGGCGGTCAGCGCATTCACAGTGATCGAAGACGGGGCCGATCCCGCGACCCGAAGGAAGCCTGGACGGCCGGATTCGCCGACCGTCGTAGTCCCCAGCGTCACCGTGCCGCCGGCGATCGAGACGGTGCCCGTCTTGGCCGATCCGGTACCGCCGGTGGTGCCGAGCAGCAGGGTGCCCGTTTGGAAGGAGCCGCCGCTTACGCTGATGGCGCCCGAGCGGAGATAGACAACGCCGGCGGTCATGCGGAACTCGCCGCCCGCGACATTGATCTCCGACCAGGCCCCGTCGCCGTTGCCCATGATCACACCGAAGCCTCCCACTTCGCAGAGCCCGCCGGAGACATTCAGCGTGCCGCGCGCGGGGCCACCGTTCGCCAACTCGGCGTACCCCGAGGGGACGTTCAGATACCCGCCGCTCACATTCACGACGCCCTGGCCGCTACCCGACGTCCCGGTATAGGTTCCGATCTTCAGCAACGAGACGACGCTCGTGCCGCCGGCGGCGTTCCATTCGCCGTAGGCGCCGGCCCGGGTTCCCAGGCTCGCGGTCATCCTGACGATGCCGTTGCTGACAGTCATCACTCCGCGTGAACCGCTTCGGACCCCGATGTTGATGGTGCCCACGGCCGTGTTCGTGGCGATCCACTTGCCGCCATCGACCAACACGGTTCCGATCGCATTCGCCCCCGATCCGATCTCCGAGGCCTCCTTCCGCTGGATGAACTCCCCGCCGAATAGCTGCATCCCGCCCTCGCCGCCGGTGTTGCCGCCCACCAGGATGCCGGCCGTCCGCACCACGCCGTTGCTGAGGATGAAGAGACCCTTGCCGGAATAGCCGACGCACCCGTACGAGGCGCCGTTGGTGGTGACCAGCTCGCCTCCGGTCATGACCAGGGTGCCGGTGCATCCTGCGGCGGCACCCAGGCGAAGCCAGTTGAGTGTCGCATGCGTGGAGCGCAGGTGCAGGGTTCCGCCGGAAATCAGAATCGCCCCTGAACTGGCCGATCCGACGTCTCCCGCGTAGAGCCGTGCCGCCGATATTTTTCCGTTGGCGATCACAAGACGTCCGTGGCTGCCGGACGTCGTGCCCACGCCGAGCTTGCCATCGTTGGCGGCGCCGACCGTCAAGGTTCGCGTCGTGTTGGTGAAGTTAACCGCAAGAGCCGGCAATCCGCTGGCGGCGCCGACCGTGATATTCGTGACCACCAGGCCCAGCGCATTGTCCGCCGTGAAGTTGTCCACCGTCACCGTGTAGGCGCCAGCCACGGCAATGGAAGCATCCTGGGCACTTTGCGGCAGCCCCGCGCTCCAGTTGCCGGCGGTTCCCCAGGAGCCGGAGACCGGATTTTTCCAGGCGTTGACCGCGGCTAACCCCGTTTCTGCACCTGCCACGATCAGGAGCAGACCGGTCATCATCGTCACGCTTTGCATCCAGCCGCGGATAACTGATGTTCGCATTTTCATGCCTCCCCTGTAGCCCGTGAATGGCGCCACATCACGATGTCAATGCCCTTGGAACGAAGTATGGATGTAATTATAAGGGCGCAACGTCCACGAATGCCATGACAAAATCGACAAAATCGACAAGAGTTCGCCATGTCCAGATTGCGACGAATCTGTCATTATGCATGGCATCAATCGCCAATCTCATGTCCACCATGCGGAGTTCTGCTATGAAAAAGCCATGTCTTGAGCACACGGTCCTTCCGGGAGAACCGGACTATCAAACGGCCTGCACCTGGTGGCCGGATGCCAAGGGGCAGGTGACCCCTGTCGGGTGGAAGGACCACCTGTTCCGCTTCAACATTCTCTACAATGGAACCCTTCTGGCCCAGCCCGACCCCCGCCTGGTCTACTCGCCCTTCAAGCGGTTTGAAGCGTGGGAGGGAATGGGGGTTCAATTGAATTTCCCCTATCTCGACGCCTATCGCTGGTGGGAGCATCATGGCCGCGGCGACGACGGACTGACGCAGCAGGGTTGGGCTGATCGGCCGACCCCGGTCCTCTGGAGCCGCTGGCCCCGCCACGGACTGCTGATCCAGCAGGAGGTGTTCGGCTATGTTCCCGGCGGCGGGCCGGTGCAGACGGGGGTCGAGCCGCTCTTCGCCTGGGTCCGCTTCACCCTCCTCGATCGGACCCCGGCGCTGTTCCCGGAAAATCCGCCGCATGGCCGTTTCAACATCGATGTGCGGATCAACCGCCCGCATGTCATTCCCACGATGGAATGCGCGTTGCATCTGCTGCACAACTGGCCCGACTCCAAATACCCGCGTGCGCTCCACGCCTCGCGGAGCTACAGCGCCGGCCGCGGCTACAGGATCACCGAACAGGACCGCCAGGTGCGCCTCGCGGTGGCCCCCGGGGGCGACTGCCTCGCGGAGTTCCACGAAGGGCAGCCCACGGCCAACGACCACCTGCTGCGGCTGTGGATTCCGCCCCGCAAAGGGAGCCGCATCGATCTTCTGGTGCCGATGCTCCCCTGCCCGCCGCGCATCGCCGATGACGTGCTGCGCCGGGGGTTCGATGCCTCCCTCCGCGATGCGGATCGATTCTGGCAAGCGGTCCCGGAGACCGCGGTGAAGTTCGATGTCCCCGAAGCGCCCGTGACCCGGACCATCCGGATCAGTCTGCGGAGTGTCGCCCTCTTTTCCGAAAAGAATCCCAAAGACGGCCAGTACTCTCTGTTGGTCGGTTCGTTCGGGTATCCGATGATCTGGGGGACGCAGATCGCGATGGAGATCGCGATGACCCTGGATCCCTTCGGCATGCATCGGGAAGCCGACCGGTTTCTGGAAACGTTCCGCCGGTATCAGGGACAGCGGGAACCGGCCAGTTGCTACATTCCGAAGCATCCCGGCTATCTGAGCGGTCCCCCCGACCGATGCCACATTCCCTGGATCACCGATCACGGCGCCATCCTCTATGCCGTCTGCCGCCACATCCAACTGACGGCCGATGCGGATTTCATCGCCCGCTGGACCGATCCCATCGTCAAAGCCTGCGACTTCATCCGGACCGGCAGAGCCCTCCGGGAGCACGGCGGCGTCGAAGGGCTCTTCCCGCCCGCCACGGCCTCGGACCGGGGCATCCTGATCCAGGGGGTCTGGAGCGACGGATGGCTTTACAAGGGGTACACCGCCGCAATCCAGGTTCTGCAAAAACTGGGACATCCCCGTGCAGCCGAATTCGAACGCGATGCGCGGCAATACCGCCTCACATTCATCCGGGCGATCCGCGCCCAGACGCGGCGCATGCCCGCCTGGCGCGATGACGCAGGACGCCGACATCACCTGGTTCCCATGTCCTTGTACGTCGACGCGCCGAAGAACCGGAATGCCCGCAACAAAGGCGTCGATGAGGATGGACGGACCTGCGCCACGGTGGAATCCGACGCCCGCCATCCCTTCTATCTCGATACCGGTCCGCTCTTTCTCGTCTTTTCGGGTCTGCTCGACGCCGACGATCCGTTGATGGTCTCCGCGCGCCTGTGGTTCCGGGAAGGGCCTCCCCACCGGCACTATCGACGGGAATCCAGCCGCTGGCAGCCCCCCGTTCTGGATCATGAAATGTCGAGCTGCGAACCCTACTACAGCTGGAATCTCTTCCACGCCCACCAGAGCGGGGATCGTCACCACTTTCTCGAGGGCCTGTACAGCCAGCTTGCCGGCGCCTGTTCCCGCCAGACCTTCAGCTTCATGGAACAGCGCAACTCCCAGTTCGCCCTCTCCCCGCAGTATCCCTGCTTCCTGATGGCGCGGCTAGCCGTCATCGACGACCAGATCCGCGCGGGCGAACTGCACCTGCTCCGGCTCATGCCGCTGGCGTGGCTTCGCCGGGGACAGGCCTGCACGTTCGCAAACATGCCCACCGACTTCGGCCACGTTTCGCTGCGGGTCGCGCTCGGAAAGGACGGGACGACGCTTCGAATCCGCTTCGATGCCGTTTTCCGGGAGCCGCCCCGCAGCATCATCCTGCACCGCCCGCCCCTGAGCGGGCTGCGCCGGATCCTGCTGAATCGGCAGGAACTGCAAATGCCGGTGTCGATGAAATCCCTGGACATCACCGACAGCCTGTCATCCTGAGCGGAACCTATTCACGCCCGGCAGGGTTTGCAACAGGCACCAGCAGTTCATCTGGACTCCGGGCGAGGTAGGGCGGAACATTCAAGAGGGCAAATTGCCCGTTCACGTTGCTGATGATCGACCAGGCCTGTCCGTCCTGCCCGTCCGGTACCTCGACCGCCAGCATGTCGGGCCACGACTGCAGCAGGGCCTTGACGGTGCGTCCGGAAGGGTCGCGGAATGTCGCCGATGCCATCGACGACACCCAGGCCACGATCCGCTGCGTTCCCTTCGGAACGAAGAAGTACAGCTGGCGTTGCCCGATCCCGTAGATCGGTTGATGCCGGTCGGCCACGGCGACGACCGGTGCGCCGTCTGCCCAGAGCCAGCGCGTTCCGGCGCCTTTGTCGTCGTACTCCAG
>CAZQKI010000049.1:17285-21496 GCA_964592855.1 uncultured Lentisphaerales bacterium | reverse complement strand
TCCAGATAGCGCACGTACAGCGTCAGGTCATCGATTCGCGCGGCGACCCGCGCATCGCCGGCGGCCGCGTGCGCCTCCTGAAGCTGCCGGAAGAGGCGTCCGACGAGATCCGCGCTCATCAGCGGTGCGTTCCGTCGATCCATCAGTTCGTAGAAGCGGCGCATCGGCCCGATAGCCGCGCCAAAGCAGGTTTTGAGGAAGTCGTCGATCAACGCCTCCCGCCGGGAGGCCTCGTCGACATCCCAGAGCACGCGCGCGGCCAGGTAGTGCCCCAGGCCTGTGGCGCCCCATCCGTCGCAGGACTCTCCGTTGAAAAACCGGATGCCATCGGCATGCGCGCCGGCGAGATCGCCGACAAGCCGCTCCGAGTCCGTCGCCTTGCCCCCGCCCGGCAGGCCATGATGCGACATCCAGAGGCTGAAATAGTCATACATGCCGAGGTGGACGGCGCGCGCACGCCAGCCCTTCACAACCTCGTCCCACGCGAGGCCCCCGGTGCCGTAGCGCGTGGCCAGCGACACAATCACGTTTGGCTCGACCGCAAGTTTCGGCGGAGCCATGTGCTGGTGGTAGGCGAGCAGGCCCACGCAGGCCTGGGGATGCGTCTCGCGCAGCGCGCGCGCCACATGGTTGGCCAGGAAGATCGCACGGTCGGAGGGCGAACCGATGGCCACGCAGGCCGCGCATTCGCACCAGCCGGCCCCGTCGCTGGGTTCCATGGACACGCAGCTTTCACCGGGCCGGCGCGCCAGGTAGTTGGTGGAAAATCGAACCGCCAGGTCGCGCAGGCCGGGATTCGACGGGCAGAGCTTATGGGAGGTCCGCTCACCGTTCACCAGCCCGTAGTATTCCGGATGACGGGCAAACTCGCTCTTGTACTCGGCAATGATTTGCTGGTAGACATGGTAAAGCTTCAGATCGAAACCGGAGCGGAGCCGGTTCCGCAGGGCCCATTCGCGGTACGGCGCGGCCCAATCCTCCTCATAGCCGATGCCGCTGATGTTGCGATAGATGAAATCGGGCGACTCGAACACATCGACCCCGATGGCCGGCCGCGTCTGCTCCGGGATGCACTCCCAGTTCTCGAAGGGGAAGAACCAGCGGCAACCGAGGCGGTGAAGACAATCCCATACGGCATGCCCAGCTGCCGTCGGCGTACTTCCCAGCAACAGCAGGCCCCGCGGGTGCGAACGCAGCAGGTATTCATCCCGGCGGAAAGGATCGGCGGGATCGAAGGGCTCGCCAATCTGCCCTGACAGTTCGGGAAAATCGGTCAACGTACCGACGGCGATACCCGTCCGCCCCGATCCGTTGGTCACCACGAACGTGGCCCCGCTGATCCGGCCCAGATAGGCCGCCAAGGCGCCCGCCTGGATGCGCGTTTCAGCCGGGGCGTTTTCCGCCACAATCACCGGAAACCGGGCCTGGCCGTTCTCGGCCAGGATTGTTGGGGCGCCGCGCGTGCGGCCGGCGCCGGCAAGAGCCACGCCGACGGCCGCCACGGTCACCCACGTCATGCTCCATCGTTTCCCCGTCGGCACATCCAACCTCGCCTGTTGTGCTTGGCTGACACGTTACCACGCTCGGTCGGCCGGCACAACATCGGCGGTCAGTTCAGGCCCAGTGGATTATCCTGCTCGACTTCAATTTCTTCCTCCAACGCATCGATCGCTTCCTTGTCTTCGAGCGAAACATGGCCTTCGACCCAGCCGCAGTCGAGCGGATTGACCGTCCGCTTCTTGAGGTCGCGGAAGAGACGGAACAGGTCGATCGCACCGCCGATGCCGAACCAGAAGGTCGAGATAAACGCCATGGCGCCGGGCACCAGCAGGGTTACGACGTAGAAATACCGGCCCCACCATTCAATCGGCCAGGGGGCGAAGGCGTTCCAGATGACGACCGTCACAAAGCAGCCGAGGAAGCCGTAGACGAAGCTGTAGAAGAAGAAGCCCCACGCAATCAGCCGGTCGCCCCGGGTGTATTCCGGGGTGATGCCGATGATCTTGGAAAAGGCGGTCTTCATGCTCCACGCAATCCGCTTGTCCTTGTTGGTGCCGTCGAGGTTGTAGATGCCGCGGTGCAGCATCCGTTCGATGTTGAAGGGTGCCTTCGCGGTCAGCTTGGAGACCACGCAGTAGAGGAAAAGCGTGATCAGCATCGTTACAAAATAGAATTCATACGAGTTGATCGGAAACTTGACGGGGTCCATCTTCCAGACGACGTAGGGGTTGAACGGACCGGAAATGGACTCGAGGAGGCGGCCGAGGTTGTCGGCCCAGCCTCGCGCGTCCAGCCAGGGATAGACGAGATCGGCCCAGTTGCGCTGGACGAAGATGCCGAAGAAGGAGAGGACCATGCCGGTGATCACCGAGGTGAAGGCGCCCGCCGTCGTGCCGAAACGGCCGTAGAGGCCGAAGATCATGACCGGCCCGCAGCCGCCCATCCACATGTTGCACATCAGCGTGACGAACAGATTGATGTAGTCGAGCTGCGCCATGAAAAACGATCCGCACAGGAAGAACACGCCGATGCCGATCGTGACGAGGCGGAGCACCAGAATATGCTGCTTGGCCGTGAACGGCTTCTTCCGCAGCGGCATCACCACGTCCTGCGTGATCGTGATGGTCGCGCTGAAGATGCGGGAGTCGTCGGTCGAGACCATGGCGAGGATCATCAGCAGGCAGAAGAGCCCCGTGAGCACCGGGGGCAGCATCTGGCGCATCGACACGGCCATGATCATCTGGTGATAGAGCGTACGGTACTGCTGGAATTTCGCGTTGCCTTCCGCCTCGCCGGCATACTCCTTGAGCGCCGCGTGGGCGGTGTTCAGCACCGGGGTGTCGAGATTTTCCGCCTGCGTCAAGGGAGGATCGACGCCGATCGTGTGGATCTGCTCCGGCATCGCGGCGATCCGCGCGTCGAACTGCGCCCGCTTGTCGGCGTCGGGCAGCAACTCCTCCGAGATGCGCGAGGAGATGTTGTCGCGGACGGCCTTGGCCCTGGGCGCGAAGTTGCAGTGGTTCATCAGGGAGATGATGGTGATCGCGATCAGCACGTAGAAAATCGAGACGACCGAACCGCGCCAGGCACCGAGCAGGCTGGCCATCTTCTGTTCGTGCGGGCTCTTGGCGCAGGAGGAGGTTCCCGCGCCGATCCAACTGGCCCGGTGGAAGATGCTGGCGAACACCCCGAGCACCACCATGAACAGGTTGAAATCGCGCAGATTGGAGAGGTCGTAGGGGTTCAGGAAGCTTTCGCCCGGCCCCCGGTCCATCATCACCGGAACGATCTGCTGCGACCAGCTGAAATGACTGAGGATGAAGATGACGAAGACCGCGATCAGCGGAAACAGGAGCATCCCCTGGACGGCGTCGGTGATGATGCCCATCATGTTGCCGCCCATGCAGATCAGGCTGATCGAGAGGCTCAAGCAGATCACCACAACGACCATGAAGGTCGGTATGGCGAGGCCGAAGAGATGGAACGTGGTCGGCAGGCCCAGATAGTAGATGAAAAAGCGCGCCGCGATCGCGGGCATGATCATGTTGGCCAGCATCTCCGAAATCGAGCGGAGCGCCGCGGCGAAGATGCGGAACTTCCGGTTGTAGCGCATTTCAAGGAACTGTCCGAGCGACATGGCCCGGGTTTCGCGGAACCGGTAGGTGCAGTAGCCGAGCAGGCCCATGATGACCCCCAGCGGCCCCGTGATGTGAGACCAGAAGGCCAGGGCGAAGCCGGTCTTGTAATGGACCTCGATGTAGGCGGCCAGACCGATGATGGAGAGCGCGTTGGCGATGTCGCCGACGCTGATGACGTAGCGCCCGCAGACCCGGCCCGCAGCGAGATAGTCGACGACGCCATGGATGAATCTTTTCGAATAGATCCCGACGCCGATGACGAAGCAGACGGGAATCACGACGATCAGCCAATCAATGAAACTCATGGGGTGCGGTCCTTAAGTTTTTAAAAGTGCCACAGCGCAGCAAATTTCGAGGATCTTATAGAAACCGCCAAAACTTGTCAAACGCACCCCGGGGATTCGGGGATTCGGGGACCTGCTTCGGCCATCGCCCATGCGCTCATCGGGCGTCACTTTGCACTTACGGCGTATTCGTTGACGGCGGTTGCCGACCGCTTCACTTGCGGCATGGGGAAGCCAAGCTTCTGGTATTGGGCGCACAAGCCTTTCATGCCGTCGATAATCATGAGGA
>CAZQKI010000049.1:0-17185 GCA_964592855.1 uncultured Lentisphaerales bacterium | reverse complement strand
CCAAGCTTCTGGTATTGGGCGCACAAGCCTTTCATGCCGTCGATAATCATGAGGATGTCGCAATTCATGGAAACGAACGTCGCCCCCAACTCCAGCATGCGTCGGGCGTACTCCTGTCCGAAGGCGAGCGTGCCGAACTGTTTGCCGGCGGCCTGGGCGGCGGCGGCCACTTGGCGGATGGCCGACTGGACCACGTCTGAATCGAATTGTCCGGGGACTCCGGCCAGCACCGAGAAGTCGCCCGGGCCGAAGAACAGGCCGTCAATGCCTTCCACTTCCGCGATCGCCCTGGCATTCGGCACGGCGGTGGGCGATTCGATCTGGGCGAGAATGAAGGTTTCCTTGTTGGCTGCCTTGATATAGGAGGCCATGTCCAAGCCGCCGTAGGGCGAGTCGGCGTTACCGCCGTCGAAGCCGCGCTCGCCCAGCGGGGCGAACTTGGCCCAGCGAACACACTCCTTCGCTTCCTCAACGGTCTCAACCCTGGGATAGAGGATGCCGGTGGCGCCCGCCTCCAACAACCGCCCCATGCGCATGACCTCGCCCTTGGCGGGGCGGGCCATCACATCGCAACCCAGCAAGCGGGCCGCCCGGATCATGTTCTCGGCCGTCTCCACGCTCCAGCAATGGTGCTCCAGGTCCATCCACAGGCAATCGAACCCGGACTTGGCCGCGATTTCGACGACGCGCGGATCCGCGATTTTGATCAGGGTGCAACAGGCCGGTTTGCTCTCGGCCCACAACGTTTTGACAATGCTTTTCTTCATGTTGGGTTCCTCATGGCTTCTATTTGATAGGCGTGCCGGAAGACGAATTCCGCGCTCGCGCTTTCGACGACACAGCCGATACCCCCGCCGCTTGGCGCGAAGTCCGTCACGGTAGAGAACACCAGCCGGCCATCCGCATACACCTCCACATAGCAGTGTCGATGGATCACCCGGACACGGTAGGTCTGGTTATGGAAGAGCGGGCGTCGGACGCTGTCGATGATTTGGCTCAAGTTCGGTCCGTTCGCATGCTCCCACGTGTAAGCTTCCCCGAGGGTGATCTCGCCGGCTTCAACATCCAGCAGTAAGGCGATGCCCTTCTGATTTTGGGTGCTGGGCAGACCGGTCACCAAGCCGGCGCGTGCGCCGGCACAAATGGTCACATCGGCTTCGATGTCCACATCGGTGGCGGTCGCATCGGCCCGGAGAATGGATGCGCCATACTCGCACCGGCCTTGAACCGCCGCATCTTCCACGTGCCAGTCGCCCGGCGCGGTCGGGCCATGGGTGATGGGCTTCCAATCGGTCAGCCGGATCTCCGACTGGCGGAGCTTTACCAGCCCGTCCCAGGCCGTCAGGTAAAGGTGCTCCCCTTCGGCATTCAACACTTTGGGCCAGCCAAACGCGGGCGGGTTTCCGGCGTAGTGATGATAGACCAGGCGTTGCCCCTTGTATTCGATGGTGCGGGCGACATAGGCACTCATCTTGTTGAAGCCGGCACCGATCAGCAGGTTGTCCGGCACGGCATGGTAGGGCCCTTCCCACCGGCCGGCACAGAGGAAGAACGTCCCGGCACTAATCGGCCGTTCGGGGGTGGCAAGCCGGACGCCTCTTCCACTGGTACTACTGAAGATTACCCAGTAGCGGCCCGCAAAGGCGAAGATCTCCGGCACTTCCATCGCCGGGTAGCGCCCCACGTCGGCGATGGGCGGCAGCTCCACCCAGCGGTCGAGAGCCTCGATGCGGCAGCGCCCGAGACAGCCTCGTCCGGCATGGGGGCCGCGACCTACCCGTCCACAGCAGACCGCCTCCCACTGACCATCAGGGTTGCGCGTGACAAAGGCGTCGCGCCAATCCGCCGGCGCGGCCCGTTGCTCGTCCGACTCGTAGGGCGGACGCAGGCTGCGGGGCCAGACCGGCCCCTGGCGTGTCACCTTTTGCCAGTTCAACAGATCGTCGCTCACCAGCAACCCGTGACACTCCTGCCGCGCCAGACCGGCAGTGTAGGTCATGTAATAGCGGCGGTCGTCATAGCGGAAGACCATGCCGGTGCCGACCATGCCCGCGTCCCACTCGCCCTCGTCACCGGCGAGCCTGATCGACGGCAACTCCTGCCAGTGCAGCCAGTCGCGGCTCACGGCGTGGCCGGCCAGGCCCCACGCGCCACCGGGCGCATTGGCCAGGAAGAACAGGTGGATCGTGTCGTCCTCGGACACATACACCCAGGTGTCCCAGAGTCTGAGCTTAGAAGGATCAGGAATGTAGTTCATGGTTTTCTTCCAGAGGCAACGTCACAAAGGCGACCGTTTCGTAGGGATGCTCGATCCCGCACTCGAAAAGACAGGCGACCCGGCCATCCGGGAGCAGGGTCAGGCTGGAGTAGGCTGCAGGCCCCTCGTGCAGGACGGCGACATCGGTCCAGGATGCGCCGTCGTCGCCGCTCGCGCGAACCGTCATCCGCTCGCGCCGTCGCGACGCCGGGTTGGAGAACAGCAACCGTCCGTCCGGCAAGCGGATCAGGCTGCCCTGGCAGCCGCCCCTGGGCTCCACCAGGGTGGAGTCATGCCGAACCGCGCCCCAGGTCTGACCGCCGTCCGCGCTGAGCGTCACGCCCCGGTAGTCCGCCTTCGCCCCGTTGTTGCGCATGTTCAGCATGAGCCGCCCATCCCGCAACTCCGCCACCTGGGATTCGTCGAACCCATCGGTCGGCGTCTGCCCGCCCAGACGCCAGGTCCGGCCGTGGTCGTCGGAAAGAATCACGTGGGAGAAGAGCCGCGCGGGCCCATCGCCGAACTCCGAATGATTGCAGGGGATCACGAGGCGTCCCCGGTGGGGCCCTTTTCGAATCTGGATGCCCGTGCCGGGGCCGGCAGCGTACCAGCCCCAGTTCCGTGGTTTGACGTCGTCCGTGATGCCTCGGGGTTCTGACCAGGTGCGCCCGTCGTCATCCGAGGCAAGCACATGCACATACCGCGTGTCGTAGGCGTTGAAGTAGCTTTCCGAATGACCGCCCGCCCGATTCCAATTCGCCGCCAGCCAGATCGTGCCGGTGGCGTCGTCCTGGACGGGACAGGGATTGCCGCAGGTGTTCGGGCCGTCCCGCCAGACAACCTGCGGTGAAGACCAGTTGCGTCCGCCGTCCTCCGAGCGTTTGAGAAGCAGGTGGATTTCTCCATGGTCAAAGCCGTCGTGAACGCGACCCTCGCAGAAGGCCAGCAGCGTGCCGGCCCGGGTCGCCAGCAACGCGGGAATGCGATAGGCGAAGTAGCCGTCCGTGCCGGTCTCGAAGATAAACTGCCGCCCCTGTCGCCGCAGGGCGTCGCAGGCGGCTTCCCGCCGCGCCATCGCCGCCCGCAGCTCGCGCGGACCGCAGGCCGCGAGAACGAAGCCGCCACTGCCGCTGACAACCTTAACGGCGATCAGGTTCCGGCCTGTCCTGAGCCGCGCGGTGAACTGCCGGGTCAGGGGACTGGGCGGCACCCAGTTTCCGGTCGCCAGCGTGTCGCAGACCACCTCGCCGTTGACCCACCACTTCATCCGCCAATCGGCGCCGGCGCCGAGCGGCGCCTCCCTCTCCCTGTCGGTCACACAGCTCGCCAGCAGATACGCGGTCTTGCCTTCCACCGGGCCGCCCAGCAGCGCACCGAGATCGAGCCGGTGATCCGCGTCGAACGCGGCTCGCCGCGCCGGCAGGCATTCCCCCGCGACAACCAGTTCGGCGGGGAGGGCCTGCATGGCGGCAAAATCGGGTTCAGGGCTCTCCTGGCCGATCGGGCCGAACAGCGTCCACTCGGAGGGTAGGTTCTGCATATCGAAGCCTCTTATGGTAGCGCTTTGTCGCCGGTCACCAGAAGGTAGGCGGCCGCGGCGGGGCCGCCCCCGGGAGCCTCCAAGGCCAGGCGGCGCCTCCCCGGCGAATCCAGGAAACGGAAGGCGTACTGCACGCGGGCGAAGGCGAGGCTGTTGGATGTCTTGAGGTCCAGGAAAACGGCATCGTCCACCTTCAGCACCAGCGGCTTCCCGTCGGGCACGAGTTCGAAATACACCCCGACACCCGTCACCTCGCGCTCGACTTCGATCCGCGCCCCGGCCCTGACCGGACGCACCGTCGAGTCGTGCCACCGCGACGGCGTATGGTCGAACCATGTCCCGACCACCGAGGGCACGCCCGCCTCCCAGCCGACAAGCCCGGGGAGCCTCGATAACTCGACCATGCGGGCGGACTCGTAGCGATTGGCGGTCAGCGGCGCGGAGGGCGCGGTCTTGGGATCGCCGGCACGGGCGGCCAGGGCCTCCAGTTGCTCGATCACGATATCGGCGTACAAACGGTAACCGCGGTCGTTCGGATGGCAGCCGTCCGTGAGAATCTCGCGCGTGGTCAGCCCATTTTCCAGCTTCGCCTTGACGGCGGCATAGATGTCGATCACCGGCAGACCGTAGTGCTCGGCCAGTTCCATCTGCTTGTCTTGAGCGGGGCTGCGGTCGTAGGCCGCGTTGGATCCGATCAGCACCAGCACAATCGCCATGTCCGGGCGGCAGGCGCGGAGCTTGCGGACAATGCCCTCCATGCTCTCCTGGCTATCCGGCACGCCCCAATCGTTGACGGCGAACTCGACGAAGCACAGATCCGGCTTGTACGGCAGCACGTCGCGGTCCATGCGGAAGACGCCGAGTTTCGACGGCTGGCCGCCGATGGCGGCATCCACCGCCGTCAGCGGCGCGCGCGGGTGCCGGCGGCGCAGTTCTTGCTCGACCCGCGCACGCCAGGAGGTGCGCAAAGGATCGGTGGCGGTGGCACCCCAGGTGATCGAGCCGCCGAAGAAGACGACGGTGGTCGGCATCTCCCGTTCCATACGCCCTATCGCCGCACATAGTTCCGGGTACGTGCCTCCGCCGGAATCCGGGGCCGCGCCGGAGAAGGTGGCGGTTACCATGCCCATGACGGTCAGCATCGTTGCAGGTTTCATCACGATTCCCCTTCAGTCGTTCGCATGATGGACCAGGCGCCTGTTGCGAACAGCAGCGCCCCCTTGTCATTGTCCATCCCGCCCCCGGTTCAAACGGAACTGCCCCGCGGGCAGATCGCCGTAAGCGTCTTCGCCACGGTTGACCCACACCTCCGTGCCGTCGCTGTAACGCGTGCGGCTGACGCCGGGGGCAAGCTCCCAGCGGCCCTCGATGTCGAGCATCCCCAACCGGGTCATGGTACCCTCCGGGCCAAACGTGAACCGATAGGCTTCCTCCAGCAGCGTGGCCCGGTCGGCGTAGGCGGGAATGCCGAAGGCGGGACTCGGGCGCATGCAGACCTCATGTTGCGGGGCCAAGCCCAGGTCGAGCAGCTCCAGCAGGCGGGCTTGCGGCTCGGAGCCGTTCGCGGGCCGTACCGACTCGCAGCAGTTGTGGCTGCCGTGCAGGGCAATGCCCAGCATGGGCACGGGACGATCCAGGAAGTAGCGGCCGACAGGGCAGTTCCGGAGATAGCGGCTGGGGGAGCTGAAGGAGCCGAAGAACCCGTCCACAACCCCGAAGTACTGGCCATAGGGCATCTCGGTGGAGACGCTGCCCATCTGGTCGAGCGCCACCCGGAACTCCTCGCGGATCAGTTCCATGTACTCGGACCGGAGCCGCACCGGATGCTGCGGCGAATAGCAGCAGACGAATCCGCCGACGCAATCGTAGTGATGGTGCCCATGGAAACCCAGCCGCGCCAACGCCGGAAGGTCGCGCTTGACGTGCTTGTTCAGCGACACCGTCGGGCAGAGCCGTTGCATGTGTCCGCCGCTCCAGACGACGCTCTCCCAGCATTCCCCGCTGCGATGGCGGACCAGGTCGTCCACGCTGAACTCGTCGCTGCACGGATACGCCGAGTTGTGGCTGGTATGCACGCCCAACAGAATGTCGCTCGTCTTGCACCAGGCGATCAGCTCCTTCATCTTCGCCTCGCCGCCCACCCGCTCGTCCACCGGCAGATACGTCGGGCATTTGCCGTCGTGGCCGTCCTGCCCCCAGCCCACCAGAATCGCCGTCATCTTCTTCATGCCGCGCGCCCGGCATTGCTCCAGAATCTCGCGCGCTTCGTCGCAGGTGCAGGTGCAGTGGTACGCGCCTTTGCCTTCCGGATGCGGATCCTTGTAGGCCATGAAGATCTTGAGAAAGAACCGCCCCGCGTACTCCAGGGCCTCGGGCCGCGTCCGCCCCTTCTCGGCCCAGGTCTGCACGCCCCGCTCGGAGCGCAGGAACGCGCGGTACTGCGTGCCCACGAACGCATAGCCTTCGCCCTGCGGACAGTCGGGGTGCGCGAAGCGGTAGCGGACCCGGCGCGGCCCTGCGATGATCTCGTCCTCCTGCGCCCAGCGCCACATCAGGCAGGGATGCACGCTGTTGGCCTGCGCCGCCTCCCAGTGGCGCCGGCAGACAAGCTGCGCGTCCTCGTCGCCCTCGGCCACGAGGCCGCAGAGCGTCCCCTGGGCGCGGGTGATGCCGAACACCGGCGCGTTGCAGACGTGCTCCCACTGGTCGTTCGAACTGTAGATGGTCTGCCACACCTCGCGCGGGTAAGCCTTGTCGAAGAAGGTCTGGCACCCATACCAGTTGGGGAGTGTCAGATAACCCTGCTCGCCCGTTCGCGCGGCGCCGAACTCGGGCAGGATCTCCAGGCCCAGCAGGCGGTAGAGCCGGGGCAGTTCCTCGCGCACGCCGTCGACGGCCACTGCGATGTCGAACCCCTCCCCCGCCGCGTCGAGTTCAATGCGCAAGGCAATCTTCATGTGGATCGTGTCGCACGTGATGGCCACGGTCGCGGCACGCTCGTCCACCTGCCGGATATCGAGCGTGCTGCGCGTGCTCAGCGAGAGCGTCCCCATGGTGCCGAAGGCCTGCGTGTCGTCCCAGGGCACGAGCACCTGCTGTGCGCGCGGGTGCTGCCGGTCGTAGTAGTGCAGCACACACAACGCGCCAGCCTGCCACAGTCGTCGGTCGCCCAGACGAAACGCCAGGCGGCCCCGGTCGTCGAGCGTCACTGTGGAATCATTGGCTTTCATTCTCAACATGTTCATGTCTCAGTATCTCCTGTTCGCATGCAAAAGCATGGGCACTGGCACATATGGAAGAATCTTCAATCACCGAACGGCATCGTCAATGCGGTCATGTCGGCCACGTAGACCCGCCGCGTGCCGTCGGCGACCGCGTTGAAGGCGATGCGGCGCCACGCCCGGTCCCAGGCCGGGTGGGGGTCGACCCGCATAATTTCATCCACGCAGGGCTGACGGATGGGAACGCGCACCAACGTCTCTTCAACCCCCGTCTTCAGGTCCACCCAGCGCAGGGGGACTGTACCGTCGGGATACGCCATGGACTCCCAGGCATAGGCATCCGTCAGAAGATGCAGTCCGTCGGGGTGCAGCGTGGGATGGCCCGAACCGAGGACGTGGTCCAACAGCGGGCGCAGACCGCGGCCATCGGCGTTCACCCGGACAAACCGCATGCCCTGACGGTCGATATTGAGATTCATGGAGATCTGCCTGCCGTCGGGGCACCACGTCGCGTGATGGCCGCCCTTCTCCCATTGCTCGGGTCCGACGGCGCAGTGCACGACCGTGCCGTCCAGCGACAGGGTGAACCAGGCATAACGCACGGATTTGTAGTTGCGCTGGAACATATTCATGACCGGCTGTTCCTGAACGGGATACCAGCGCACGCTCACCATCAGGCGATCACCCTGCGGGTTGAACTTGCTGTGGAAACCGTAAACCTCCTGCCGTCCGGGATCTTCCATTCCTGCCGGGGGATCGGCCTGTGTCAGAAGATCCTGCAACGAAACCAGCAGCCGCCGCCGGCCGGTGGCCGTATCGGTCAGGAAGAACCCATCGTCGTCCGCCAGGCCGATGTTGCGACGCACGGTCGCATCGGGCACCCGGACGCCGTACCCCGGTTGCGTACGGCGCATGGTCGTGAGGTTGGCCGAGATCAAGAAGCGACCGTCCGGCGAGGCGTGGTAGACCGTACCCTCCATGCGGTCGCGACGACCGGTCAGTGGATCGAGCTTCCATGCAAACGGCTGCCAGTCACGCGGGTCGACATCGTTGAAGAACAGTTGGTGATCGTCGGCGCCCCAGTTGATGTTTGCACCGACCTGCGGCTCCCAGCCCCGGCTCTCGGCCACCACGCGGTTCTCGCCGGTCGTCAAGTCGATCAGCCGGACCTGTCCGGCCTCGCCAGGGTCGGGTTGCCGATCCTCGAAGGGCAGTTGAAAGACGGCCAGATACCGTCCCGAAGGGCTGAAAGGCGAGGTGTCGAAAAAGCGATGGATGCACCCGGGATGACGCGGCGTTACGCACCATACGGGCACTCGTGGCGTGAAAAGGTCGTCGCGCGGGAAGTCCGGGTGCATCATGGTTCAACCTCGTACAGCACGGTTCCCGGCCGATCCAGCGTGTCTTCGAATGCCACGCAGTCCCGCGCCACGACCCTGCTCGAAAACAGCTCTGTGACTCGACTGGATTTTCTCGGCAGACGGAAGGTCCGGGGACCTCCCGTTGCGCTGTGAGACGCCAGCAGGCGCTCGTTGGCGTAGATGGGTTCCTCCGCGTCGCCATAGAGATGCACGCCGGCCAGTCGGGCGACTTCGCGTATGAACGCGACGTCCGGCTTCAGATCCGCGTGCAGCACCGACGTCCAGGATCCCCAATCTCTTGTTTCCCTCTTTCCGGGCGCAAAGGAGATGCCGGTCAGGCGTTCCACATTCGCCTCGCTGTAGCATCCATCGGCAATGACACCCGCAAGATGAATCCAGAGCAAGGTCCGCCGATCCCGCATGATGGTGCGCTTCAAGGTCTCCAGCCTGGCGCGGTCGCAGACGAACAGATTGGGCAGAATCACCAGTTTGAAGGGGGTGAAATCGATGGCTTCCAGGTCGGCGAACGAGAACAGACTGAACGGCGCGCCGCTGCGGCCCAGTGTCGGGCGCAAAGTGCTGAGCACATCCGCAATGCGCGGATCCTCCTGATCCAGATACAGGCAGCTCTCGGCGTCGACCAGGACCGCGATCTGGCTGGCGGAGCGGGGGCGTTCCCGTTCCATTTGCCGGTCCCAGACCCTCTTCAAGGCCCGTATCGTTTCCAGGACGGCCTCGCTTGTGTACCACTGTCCCCACATGTCAAACCACCAGAATGAGATTCCGGCTATCAGGTCCAGGGCGAATTCCCTCCGCAGACCCGCGATGGAGGCGGCCTCGTCAGGCCAGCGATGGTTGCCGAATTCGAACTTCACGCCATAGACGGCCAACGGATTGGCGTTGGCGGTGTGCGTGAAATGGTCAATTTCCCTGAAGAAACCCTTCCCGCGCAGCTTGACGCTGTCAATCACGGACATGAACCCGCTGGCGCCACCCATCTGCCGGTCCTGATAGTTTCCGGGGGACATGAAGAAATCCAGGTCCGGAGAGGCGAACACCCGGTCGAAGCCCAGGCATCCCGAGGAAACCAGGCGGCGATAGCCATGATGAAGGATGTATCCGAAATAGAGGCCCAGCTCGACGCGGTGCCGGATCACCGCTTGCGCGCGGCTCGCAAAGTGCAGGATGGTGTCGGCAATCAGCCAGCGGTTGAAGTCCCAATACCGGATGGCGACGGCGTCGATCCGAGGATCGCGGATCAGGCCGTGCTCCGCGTGGTTGTACTGCGATGCCGGCGGAATGTCGACTGGATCGCCATGGCCGTGTTCGATCGACCACGCGCGCCAGGCCGCCCTGCGACAGGGAGATCCCTCGCCTTTGGATTGATTCTGCCATTCGGTAGTCCAACCGCAGAACAGGATGTACCCGGCAATCCGGTCCCCGTACTTGCCCTCGCTGTGCTTCAGGAACGCTTCGAGGTAATCGCCGGTATGCTGTCTCCATTCCGCTGACGCGGCAATGCGGCCCAATTGGGTGAACGAGTCTTCGTGGTCGGCATCGCGCGCGTCTCTGGAATATCGCACCAGCCAGGGGGGGGTGTTGAGATCGATCATGCACAGGAACGTGACGCGGGGATTCGCCTGGATCATCTCCTCAAACTGCCGGTCCACGATGTTCCAGTCGTAGACCCCCACATGGAGCCAGTGCGGTGGGTGCAAACAGTATGGGGTGCCCAGCGAATTGAGCGTATTCGACGGGTTGATGCAGACCAGATCCACACCCATGTCTCCAAAGCGGCGCAACGCCGTTTTCTCCGGCGTGAAGGATCGGTAGGCGCAGCGGCGTGCCCTGTTCATCGCGCGCCCCCCTCCGCAACATCCTTGGCGACGATCAGCGCCACGCGATTGCTGACAAGCAGGCCGTTTTCAAGCACCGCTCCGCGCCCCTCGAAGATCCCTTTTGCTGCCGCCGCTCTTCGCTTCTGAAGTTCATCCCACGGCAGCACCTGGCAGCGCTGCGCCCATTTCTCGTACAGCGATATCAGTGCATTGACTTGTTCAGGATGCCGGGCCGCCAGGTCGTGAATCTCGGAACGGTCGCTTTCCATGTCGTAGAGTTCCCAGGGGCCAGGGTGTTTCCGGACCAGTTTCCAGCGCCCGCGACGGACCGCGCAGTTGCCTTCATGTTCCCAGTAGAGCGTCTCGCGAACGGCCGTGTCTCGTTCGAAACAGGGCCGCAAGGTGCAACCCTCCAGCGGCTGAATGGCATGGCCGTTGAACGTCTCCGGGTAGTCCGCGCCAGCCACGTCGAGACAGGTGGCCATGATGTCGGGCAGTTGCGCCGGACTCCGGCGCAGTTCGCCGCGGGCGGCCATCCCGGCCGGCCAATGCGCGATCAGCGGCGTGGCGATGCCACCCTCATGCACCCAGTGCTTGTACTCGCGGAAGGGGGTGTTGCTGACATTGGCCCAGGGCACGCCGTAGCTCTGCCAGGTGTCCTCGGCGCCGGGCATGACCGACGGATCGTTGCCCACCCGGACCGGGCCGCCGTCGCGTGTCTTTTGCCCCCAGTTGTTCTTCGGAGTGATCTCCTCGGCGCAGCCGCCGTTGTCGGCCAGGAACAGGATCAGCGTGTTCTCCAGTTGCCCCGTTTCCGCGAGCGTGGCGACGACCCGCCCGATGCCCTGGTCCATGCGGTCCACCTGGGCGGCGTACACCTCCATGCGCCGGGCCTGCCACGCCTTGTGCTCGGCATCCTCCCAGGGCGGCTGGCTGGGGTCGCGGGCGGTGAGTTCGGAACCGGGATCGAGAATGCCCAGCTCGATCATGCGCCGCAGTCGCTCCTCCCGCAAAGCGTCCCATCCACCATCGTACCGGCCCGCGTACCGGGCGATGTCTTCTTCGCGCGCCTGCAGCGGCCAGTGGGGCGCCGTGTAGGCCAGGTATTGAAAGAAGGGCTCGCCGGGCTGCCGGGCGCAATGCCCCTTGATTTGCCGAACCGCTTCGTCGCTGAATGCGTCGGTGACATAATAGTCTCCGTCTTCCACGGTCTCCGGCCTGCCGTTGCGCTTCAGATACACCGGATTGAAGTAGGGGCCCGCCCCGTTGAGAATGCCGTAGTGCTCGTCGAACCCGCGGTCGTTGGGCCAGTTGCCGGGCTCCGTCAGCGAATGCGCCACGTGCCACTTGCCCGACATGTAGCAGCGATAGCCGGCCGGCCGCAGCGCCTCGGCGATGGTGACTGCGTTGCGGCTGAGGTTGCCGCGATAGCCGTCGATCCCATCGTCCCCAACCATGTGGCCGACGTCAGCCTGGTGCGGATGCAGCCCCGTCAGCAGCGACGCACGCGAAGGGCAGCAGCGCGCGGTGTTGTAGAACTGGGTGAAACGCACGCCACCCGCCGCGAGGCGGTCGAGGGCCGGGGTCCGGATCTCGCCGCCGTAGCAGCCGAGGTCGGAAAACCCCATGTCGTCGTTGAGGATGAGCAGAATGTTGGGACGGTGGTTCATGTTGTTCATGTTCTCTCCGCTTCAGCCTTCGCGTACTGTCAAGCATGCGGCAATAGATGTGGGTTCGCTGTCGTCATTTCGTTGCATGTGGCAAAGCCAAAAGAGGGGAGATCGGCGTGTACGAGTACGTGTACGAGTACGGATCACTCCTATCCATCATTCACGTGAGACGCTTCTGTGCCATGCCACAAGCATTCTTACCGTGTCACAAAGGATGGCCTTTCCTTCTCTGGCTCTGTCTTTGATCTCTGCATGTCGTGCGGCGATAACGTCCAGACTCGCCGCCGCTTGCAGAGCAGCCGTGCGCGCGTGTCCTATGAATCGACAACGGTCCTTGGTTGAGAACTTCCCGTTGCCTTCTGCGATGTTCAAGACCGCCGCAGTCGATGTCCGATCCAGAACAGTTTGGCACGAAAGCGAAAGGATCTGCTTTTGCCGTAGCCGTTCACACCAAGTGACGAAGTCCAGCGCACGGCCGTAGACGTCCAGTTTCTCGTGGTCGAAGATGGCCGGCTCTTTACCCATGCTATCCGTCCCGTAAGTCGCCCTTTCCTCCCGCACCAGTCTTTCCGTCGACGCCCGATAGCCAATCAACATGGACACGATCCCGAAAAGCCGGACTTTCCCCGTTTGAATGATTGACGGCGAAATGCACCCCAGCACACGCAGGACGTCAAGGCATGCGGCGCACTCAAGAGCCGAACCGTATGCCGTATCGGTAAACTGACGCCGATCATTCATCGAAGATTTCCCGCTAGCCTCGGCAATATTCACCGGTACGCTCGCCGAAGCCCTCGCTAAATGGTCGCAGGCGGAGACTTTGCGATCGATCTCGGGATACACACCTTCGAGCCATGCAACGAACTCGATGGCGTGCCGATACACCCGCAGATTCTCATGATCGAATAGGCTGTTCATCATCTCCCCCGTACTCGTACACGTACTCATACACGCCGATCTCCCCTTTCTTCAGTTCTCACAGCTCATTCCAGAGTGATTAGACAAAGACGACACCTCCGGCATCTGATCCGGCCACTTTTTTCTTTTCCGGCGTCCCAAGCATGCAGCCGATGAACTTGACCCGCTTCGCGTTGTCAGCCTTGATCGGTATTTGCTTGATGCGGCAGCCCAGGAAGGTGCAATCGGTCGCCGGACCGCTGCTGTCGCCGAGTTGCACCGTGACGTCTTGCTCACGCGTGCCGCCCGCGAAGTTGCACTGGCTGAAGGTGACGCACATGGCGTTGCGAATGCGCACCAGCGTCTGGGTGTCGACCATCTCGATTCCATCCACGTCCCAGTACTGATTGTTCTCGCAGTGTTCGGGCCTGCGGCCGGAACTGCGGAACCATTGTGATCCGGACAGATGGAACTGGCATCCGCTGAAATGAATGTTGCGGGCTGGCCACGAATAGATGTACTTGGAGTCGGCCGTGTCGCCCCCGATATCGACGAAGGTCTTGGCCATGCTGTGGACGATGTTGGCGCCGAAGAAGCGGATATTGTTCTGTCCATCCACCGTTTGGCCATCGGTCCACTGCCAGCCGCCACCATGAGGATCCGGGTTGGCGCCAAACCGGTAGGCGATGTCGAGAAGCGGTTCGTCCGAATACGAAGCGCAGAAGTTGATCGAAAGCTGGTTGAAACTCGATTCCCGCACGTCGTGCAGCTTCACGGCGCAGTTGCGCGTGCGCATGACGTTCACGTTGCTGAAACTGCTGTGGTAGTGGCCGTTGAAGAAGACCCCGCGGCTTCGCCCCCGGCCATTGAGGCGCAGACAGTCCACCACCATCCTTAGTCCGATGGTGTCCCGCTCGAAGTCGACCTCCGAGCGGGGGCCTTTGGCGATCTCGAGGAGATAGTCTTCCATGCCCGCAGCGGGAACGAGCGTCCCGTAGGCCTGAAGCGTCACGTCGTTCGCGCTCAGACGCAGACGGCGTGACACCGCGTATTCCCCGGAGGGGATCACGATGCGGTCGCCCCGCCCGGCAGCGTCGAACGCCGCCTGGATCGCCGCCGTATCATCGGTCGCCCCATCGCCGGCGGCGCCGAAGTCGGTCACGTCCCGGATGCCGCGTGGGCATTCGCGGGCACCGGATAAGGTTTCTTTCATTTCATGGCGGGAGTCACGCTTGTTCATGGCTATCTGTCCTCTTTTCGCACGGCGGATCGATTATCATTTGCTTCGGTTGCCGGCTCTATTCGGAACGCGCGAAGCAGGATGTGGTTCGGCGCCTCCGGCGTGTCCCGGAATTCGTGCAGGCTCGCTTCGAAACCGACTTCGCCCCAGGGCGTCACGCCGTCCTTCCGCATGGACCGTTCGGACGTCAACTCGCGCCGCCCGGTTCCGTCGGGGCGGCTGCACACCCCGGTCAGGCGTACGGCGTCGTTGCTCACCGTTAGCGCGGACAACGACAGCGCGAATTCCCCGTCCGCAGGCAGCGGCAGCGTCGTTTCGGCCAGAAGCTCGTCGCGGGGCGTCTCTCCGGCCGCCCGCTCCATCCAACCCAGACAGATGTTTGCGGTCGGGTTGGCGGGATCCGGTTGACGGGACGGGATGCCGACCCGCAGGAAGTACATGGATCGTCGCTGGGGGGAAATGCGGGTTGTGACCGCAAACCGGGGGTCGCCCCAGGAGGCGGGGGATTTGTCGCCATAGGCAAACTTCACCGCGGCCGTCACGGTGGCGTCGCCCCAGCGGCAAAGCGGGCCGTAGGTTGCATTCGGCACGGTGTCGTGGAACGCGAACAGGTTGCGCGAGTTCTGATCGCCGGGATTGACAAGCGCCACCCCCTCCGGCTCGCGGCGCAATCCGGCCTCGTCCCATCGGTAACGCCCGAGCCAGAGCGCGGACGCGAACGAATCCTCGAAGCGCGCCAGGTCCGCCGCCACCGGCGGATCGACCGGATCTTCCCCGGCAATCGACATCCTGGTTTCGAGAAGTTCGATGGAAAGGTCGAGGAGGACCCCTGTCGGCGTGCGGCGCACAGGCTCCGCCCGGCAGAGGAAGCGCAGTCCGTCGCCCGGCCGGACATCGAGAACCTGCTCGAACGGGACCTCCGCCCCGTCCTGAAGCGTCCCGCGCCAGTCCGCCTCGGACGGACGGTCTCCCAGCACGCAAACCGAGAACGCGCCTCCGGCGGCCTTCTCGCCTTGAAAGATGCCCTTTATTCGAACACGACCATCCACGGGCGACTTCCAACTCAGGACAGGGGTGGACTCGGGTCCGGGAGCCATTCTGAGGCGGCCATCATCCCCCAGGCGATGCTGCGCTCCGGGGTACTCCATCGACCAGCGCCATCCGCCGCGATTTCCCTGGTGCGCACGGAGAGGGGGCAGCAGGTCGCCGCCGTCCCGGGCCAGATACCCGAACTGCCACACCGGTACGCCGTTGTCGTCCGCCGCCGGGGTCACGCTGTGCTCCGGCAACGTGCGCGTGCTCCAGACGAAACCGACCGGATAGTGCGGCGGCGGCATGACCGGGTCGAGAAACTCGCGCTGGGCACGGTCGCACGGGATGCCATTGAAGTTGTCCTTTGGCCCGACCCGCGTGGCCGGCCGCTCCAACGCGCTGAAGAAGAGTCCCTCGAACCAGTTCAACAGCCCGTCGCCGTCGTCGTCACCGTATTCACTGTAGAAGCGCGGCGGCTGTCCCGGAAAGTCCTCCGCCCGGTAGGCACGCTCCCGCGCGTCCGAAGCGCATGCCAGCAGCGAATGATCCGGTCGCCACGGCCGGTCCGTGACCACCTCGGGCGGACTCAGGGACAGCACCTCTTGCCACCAGCCGCGGCGGAGGGTGATGCGCACCGGTCCGGGCGTGAGCGGAAACGAGACCATCGAACGCCCGGCCGGCACCTTGCGCTTGCCGCGCCCCTCGCAGACGACTGTGGCCGGGGCCTTCAGCGCCGTGAGCACCCAGATGTGGTCGTGCTCGGGTCCCCGGAACTTCCGCGGCGACGGCGGCTGATAGAGCTGAGGCACGGCGTTCGAGGGATAGCGGTAGTAGAGCGCCCAAGCCTGGTCCTCGGTGATCGGCAACGGTTTGCCCGCTTTGAAAGACGACGCTTCCTCGCGGAGCAGGTCGTACAAGCCGTAGTTGGAGTTCACGCCCGGCGCCAGGGCCGTTGTCTCGCCCCAGTCGTTCCACGTCATCAACTGCACGCCCGCGGCGCTCGCGTGCGCAACGTCCCAGGCGCGCCGCCAGTTCGCGTCGGCCACGGGCGCGTGGGTCATGTGCAGCGGACTGTGAAACTGGAAGTTGATCGAGGGAAAGTACAGCTTCCCCCGCTCGCGGCAGATCTCCGCCCAGAATCGCGAAAGCGCTTCACTCTCCGCGGATGCCGTCACCATGAAGGGGCTCAGCCCGTCGAACCCGCCTTCCAGCAATTGGCCCAGGCGCTCGCGTTCCGCGTCGGACGCGCCGCCCTGGGGATGGTACAGGATGAGCATGGGCGTGCCGACCCGCGTTTCGATCTCGCGGCGCTTGGCGACCATCTCTGCGACCGTATCGCCCCAGTTGCCGCCGTAGGTCAGGATCAGCCACTTGCCGTCCACCCGCAGCAAGGATTGCGTCTCGCGATCGACCGCGACCATCCGGCGCATGGCCGCGATGGCCCCTTCATCTCGCCTTCCCCGTTCGCCTCCGCTCTGGCAAAGCGTGATCTTGAAGCCCGTCCCCTGCGCCGCGCGCAGGTACTCCAGAACGCGGCCCTCGCCGCCCGGAATACCGCCGTAGAAGGCGAAGGCGTCCACGCCGGCGCGGTGCGCCACGGCGATTTCCCAAGCCGCCTGCTCGCGCAGGGGTCGCGGCCCGAACGCCGGGTCGAGTTGCGTGATGGAGGCATCGCGCACGCGCCCGCCGACCTCCGCCCAGGAACTCTTCGGGCGGATGCGCGGCGGAGTGGGCGTGTTGCCGCTGTTGATTCCCTGCGCACCTGCCTTGTGCGGCGGTTCGGCATTCATGTGGTGCGCGATGACAAGACGGGGAATGGCCGGCGCGTCCGCGTGGGCCGCATCGAGCGTCCACGTGCAGGCGAAGCACGCCAGGCCGCAGACGATCCACGCCGCTCGCATGACCGGGTTGTGTCGCATTGCGTGTTCTCCTGGCTTGTTGTGCAGGCTACGGCCTCCAGTTGATGTGGGAAACCCGGCCCGACTGTACACGGCGGGGCGATCCAGATCCTCGTTGAAGCAGCAGCGCCGAAGTCTCTCTCTTCTTGTCATTGCCGCGAGTTACCGTTCCTTTTCCGCCAGCTTCCGCAGCCCCGCCTCCGGCAGAGCCACGCGGAAACCAATATAGAT
>CAZQKI010000048.1:3381-26591 GCA_964592855.1 uncultured Lentisphaerales bacterium | reverse complement strand
ACGAAAGGGATTTTCAGCATGGCCGGCGAATATGTCTTCAATCTTCAACATGTAACCAGACAGCACAACCTCAAGACGGTGCTGGACGATGTGACGCTGGCCTTCTTCTTCGGGGCGCATATCGGCGTGATCGGCGCCAACGGCAGCGGCAAGTCGACGCTGCTCCGCATTCTGGCGGGCCTGGACCGGGATTACATGGGCGATTGCCAGATCGCCCGCAATGTCCGTGTCGGCTATCTCGAGCAGGAGCCGCAACTGGATCCGAAGAAGACCGTCCAGGCGTGCGTGAATGAGGGGGTGGCGGCCTCCCAGGCGGTCATGGCCCGCTATGATGAAATCTGCGATCAGCTGGGGAACGAACTCAGCGACGCGGAGCAGGAGAGCCTGAACGACGAGATGGGGCGCCTGCAGGAGATCATCGACGCGAACGACCTCTGGAACCTGGATCACCTCGTCGAGATGGCGATGGAGGCGCTGCGCCTGCCGCCCCCCGACGTGGTGATCGGCACCCTTTCGGGCGGCGAACGCCGCCGCGTCGCCCTCTGCCGCCTCCTCATCTCCAATCCCGACGTTCTGCTGCTCGACGAGCCGACCAACCACCTCGACGCCGAGTCGGTCGCCTGGATCGAGACCTACCTGAAGAAGTTCGCCGGCACCCTGGTCGTCGTGACCCACGACCGCTACTTCCTCAACAACGTCACGTCGTGGATGCTGGAACTCGACAGCGGGCGCGCCTATCCCTACAAGGGCAACTACGAGAGCTGGCTCGAACAGAAGCAGCAGGCGCAGGACCGCGAGGTCAAGCAGAGCGAGGGCCGCAAGAAGCTGCTCGAGAACGAGTTGCAGTGGGTGCGGACCAACCCGTCGGGGCGCCGCGCCAAGAGCAAGGCGCGCATCTCGCGGTACGAGGAGCTGGCGAATCAGCAGGTCTCGACGCGCGATGACGATCTGCGCATCCAGATTCCCGCCGGGCCGCGCCTGGGCGAACTGGTCGTCCAGGCCGACAAGCTCGCGATGGGCTTCGACGACCGCCTGCTCTTTGAAAACGTCTCGTTCGACCTCCCCCGCGGCGGCATTGTCGGCGTGATCGGCGGCAACGGCAGCGGCAAGACCACCCTCTTCAAGCTGATCACCGGAGCGCTCAAGCCGATGGCGGGCAGCTTGACGGTGGGGCCGACGGTGATCGTGTCGCATGTCGATCAGATGCGCGATGCGCTGAACCCCGACCACACCCTGTACGAGGAGGTCACGGGGGGCGGGGAGCAGATCAATCTCGGCGGGCGCCAGATGAACGGACGTGCCTATTGCAGCCGCTTCAACTTCAAGGGGGCCGACCAGCAGAAGAAGGTCGGCATGCTCTCGGGCGGCGAACGCAACCGCGTCCATCTGGCCAAGCTCCTCCGCAGCGGCGGCAACCTGCTGCTCCTCGACGAGCCGACGAACGATCTGGACGTCACGACCCTCCGCGCCCTGGAGGAGGCCATCTCCGACTTCGGCGGTTGCGTGATGGTGGTCAGCCACGACCGCTGGTTCCTCGACCGCGTCGCCACGCACATCCTCGCCTTCGAAGGCGACAGCACCGTCACCTGGTTCGAAGGCAACTATCAGGACTACCACGAGCAGCGGCGCAAGCTGCTGGGCGACGCCGCCGACCGCCCGACGCGCATCCGCTTCCGCCCCATCCGGCATTGAGGCATTGAGGCGTTCCCGCCAAGAACTTGTGGACAGGCCAGAGGTGATTCCGTAATATGACCACTCATTTGATCACCACGCATCGCCACAAGGGCGCGCGTAACGAGCAGTAACCCAGGGGAAGAGCGCATGAGCAAGACGTACAATATCGCATTGATCGGCGGCGACGGCACCGGGCCCGAAGTGGCGCGCGAAGGCGTCAAGGTCATTCAGGCGGCGGCCGCCAAGTTTGGCTTCAAGATCGCCATCACCCCGTACGACTTCGGCGCCGAACGCTATCTGCGCACGGGCGAGACGCTCCCCGATTCGGCCATCGAGGAGATGAAGAAGTACCACTCCATTTTCCTCGGCGCGATCGGTTCGCCTGACGTGAAACCCGGCATTCTGGAGATCGGCATCCTGCTCAAGATGCGCTTCGCGCTGGACCAGTACATCAACCTCCGTCCCGTGCGCCTCTTCCCCGGCGTGGAGACGCCGCTCACCGGCAAGGGCCCGGAGGATATCGACTTTGTGGTCATTCGCGAAAACTCCGGCGGCATCTACACCGGCATGGGTGGCGTCACTCGCCTGGGCACGAGCGAAGAGATCGCCACCCAGCTCATGGTCTACGACCGCCGCACGGTCGACCGCTGCCTGCGCTACGCCTTTGAACTCAAGCGCCGGCGCAACGCCGCCAACCCGAAGTACGCCGCCAAGCCGATCACGCTGGTCCACAAGCGCAACGTGCTGACGCACTGCGGCGATCTGTGGTTCCGCGCCTTCGAGGAGATGGGCGCGCGCGAGTTCCCCGAACTGAAGCGTGACTACAACCATATCGACGCCGCCAACATGTGGTTCGTGAAGAACCCCGAGTGGTTCGATGTGGTCGTCACCGAGAACCTCTTCGGCGACATCATTACCGACCTGGGCGCCATGATCCAGGGCGGGCTGGGGATCGCCGCCGGCGGCAACATCAATCCCGCCGGCATTTCGATGTTCGAGCCCATGGGCGGCTCCGCACCCAAATACACGGGCAAGAACGTCATCAACCCGATTGCGGCGATCGGCGCGGCCGGCATGATGCTCGACTTCCTCGGCGAACGCGAAGCCGCGGCGGCCGTGGAGAAGGCGATCATGGCCACCACGCCGAAGATGAAGAGCCAGGCGGCCGGCAAAATGGGGTTCGGCACCACCGAGATCGGCGATCTGATCGCCCAGCAGGTGTAGGCGATCCCGTCAATCCGCCGCGCGAACGGCGCGGCAAGAGGCGCGACATCGACCTGCTTAAATCATCTGCCTGACCGTCGAGCGGCGCGCGACGAGCGAGAGGCGGCTCGATAGACGGCTGAAGACGTCGCGCGCGACGCGGTTGCGGATGCGATCCAGCAGCAGGTCGAATCCTGCGGCGGCGGCCTCGTCGGTGTGGGTGTCGATCGAGGACAACGGAATGGCGCCATAGCGCGCCACCGTCCCATTGCCCGAGCCGATGACGGCCACATCCTCCGGCACGCGCAGCCCGTGCTCCAGCAGCGCGCGGATCGTCAGGGATGCCGCCGGATCGTAGGTCGCCACGGCGTCGAACGCTTCCGCCTGGCGCGCGACAAAGGCCCGGATGCCGGCGTAGATCTCCTCTTCGTTCGGCTTTTCCCCTGTCAACTGGTAACGCACGTTCATCCGCAGGGGCGCCGGCGCACCCGCCGCCAGCAGTTCCCGTTCGATGGCGGCGTCGCGCTGGTCGTTCACCCGCGCGGCCGGGAGGGTGTTGGCGATGCAGAGGCGCCGGCGGCCGAGCGACAGCAGATGGCGCGCCTGCAGCCGGCCGGCGGCGTCCAGGTCGACGCTCGCGTCGTCGCTTGGAAAAGCGAGCAGGTTCGCCACCTCGAAGGTCGCCACGGGGAAGCCGGACGCGACGAGCCGGCGCAGTTCCTTTTACTGGAATGGTATTGACATAGCAAGCGCTTTCTGTAATCATTTCGGCATTCGGACATTACAGCCTTTCAGCATCGCCACCCGGCTACGGGCCAGGGGTGGAGTGGAATGGCGAGGAGTCATCATGAAAGCACACTGTTTCAAGCGGCGGCATTTGGGGTTCGTGAGCGGCGCGCGCCTGCTGGGCACCGTTCTGCTGGCGCTGGCGGCCGGTCGGGCCCCCGCCCAGTTCACCGCCAACAACCAGACGATCACGATCAACAGCGTGGTCAGCAACCACACCGGGCGGTTCAGAATCGGCAACGGCTTCTACAGGGACGTGCTGATCGTCACGAACGACGGAACGCTCAACGTGTCTTCGGATGCCTACCTTGGCGGAGCGGCCGCCTGGAGCAACAACCTCGCCGTGATCACGGGCGGCAACAGCCTCTGGAGCATCGCCACCTTTTTTCGCGTCGGTTACAGCGGACCGCGTAACCGGATGACCGTCGCCGATGGCGCAACGGTTCGCAACATCAACTATGGGTACATCGGGTCGAATCCCGGAGGCGACTTCAACGACGTGCTGGTCACGGGGGCCGGCAGCCACTGGACCAACAGTTCATATCTGTTCGTGGGCTCCAACGAGTCCGGGGCTGGCGGATCCAATAACACGCTGACGATCGCGGAAGGAGGTCGCGTCTCCAGCGGAGGCGGTTACGTCTATGTCAACGGCGTGAACAGCGGGCTACTCGTAACGGATTCCGGCAGTGTGTTTCGCGCGGTCGATCGGCTCTACGCCGGAACCGGCGCGGGCGGATGGACGACGGTGACCAACGGAGGCATGCTCGACGTGGGAAAACTCTATGCAGGCAAAGTCCTGATTACGGGGACGGGAAGCCTGGCCCGGACTTCCGACATCTTCACCTCCGGTTACTCCAAGCAATTGACGGTTGCCGACGGGGCCAGATTGTCGGTTGGCGGTGTTTCCTACATCGGATACGGTTCGGCCTCGACGACCAACAACCGCGTTCTGATCACCGGCTCCGGCAGCGTCTGGACCGGCGCGAATTTCATCTGCATCGGCTATCAGGGGTACGATAACCACCTCGTAGTCTCCAACGGCGGGGCCGTTTACCCGCCGGGCTGGGTTTACCTGGGCAGCTATCAGACAGGCGCATCGAGCAACAACAGTGTGCTCGTCACGGGCACGGGTAGCGTCCTGCGTTCGCAAAGCGGCGGGCGGGTCTATGTCGGATACTCTGGTTCCGGCAATCGTGTCAAGATCGCGGGGGGCGGCCTGCTGGACAACGGTTCGGCCAACGGAGCCCTCATCGGCGAGGGCGCCGCGGCTTACGACAACGAGGTGTTGGTGACCGGCGCGGGCAGCATCTGGAGCAACGGCCCGATCTACCTGGGCCGCTCGGGGTCGGGCAGCCGACTCACGGTGGCCGACGGCGGGTTGGTGCGCAACACCACCGCGTACATGGGGTTCTATGCCTCGGCGTCGAACAGCGCGGCCATCGTCACCGGAGCGGGAAGCGTGTGGAGCAACAGCAGCATCCTGTTCGTTGGCTACGTCAGTGCGGGGAACTTGCTGACGATTTCGGACGGCGGGACGGTGTATGCCCCGGACTATTCTTATCTGGGCAGCCAGCAGACGGGCGGCTCCAGCGGCAACGACGTGCTGATCACCGGATCGAACAGCGCCCTGCGCATCACGGGCACATCGAACCGACGGCTCTTCATCGGCTGGTCAGGGGCAAACAACCGTGTCACGATTCGCGACGGGGGCCTGCTCGACTGCGGCGAAGGCGTTGTCGGGTATAGCGCCGGCGGCACGCAGGGCAGGGTCCGCGTCGAAGGCCCGGGCAGTCTCTGGCGTAACGATGGTGCGCTGACCCTCGGCCGTGCGGGCGGCGGGAACCGCCTCGTCATCGAGAACGGCGGCGCGGTCGAGAGCACGACGGCCACGATCGGCAGTCTATCCAACAACAACGCCGTGTTCATCGGCGGCAGCGGCTCGGTCTGGCGCACTACCGGCAATCTGATCGTGAACGACAGCACCGCCGGCGTGGGCAACGGGATGATCATGAGCAGCGGCGGCGTGGCGGTGGTGGCGGGGACCGTGACCATCAAGGCCGGCGGTTATGCCACCAACTATGTGTCAGGGCCCCCCGGCGGGTTGGACATGACCGCCGCGGCCGACAGCTCCCTGACCGCCACCAACCTGGCGATCGTGTTCGCCGGGGCTCCGACGGAACTGGGGCCCTACTGGGGCTTGCGCTGGACCGGCGACCATACCAACAAGTTGCAGACCCTCAAGAACGCCGGCCAGTTAACGATCGGCGACAGCCCGGCCCTGCCGGCCTATTGGCAGAACAAGGCCAGGATTTTCAAGGATGCGACTTACAGCTATGTCGGCTTCGATGTGACCTTCATCCCCGAAATGCGGCACGGAACTTTACTCCTCATCCGCTAGAAAATGAGGGGCTGGGCTTGAGGAAGGGATTGCCATGTTTGTGCCGAAAGGAAAAAACAAGGAATGGGCGCTGAATTTCTGGAGCGGCCAACCCAGCGGCAAGCTGCTCTGGGCCATCGACGCCGACAACATCGATGCGGTTGGCGAAAGCCGCGGATACAACCGGGTTGAGGATTTCTTCTTTCGGGAGCTGGGCGTGCTTATCTGGGCGTGGATATTCAATCCCGCCGTCGTGTCCAATCCTTCCGTGGAAATCGTGGAGATCCGTGACGGGGACCGCCTTCGGCGGGAATACCGGCATCGGGCCGGCGTATTATGCGAACGCCTTGTGGATAGACAGATTGTTGAATGTAAAGTTAAAACACCGGACGATTTGGCCATCCTTCGGGCGATGTGGGAAGGCCTTACCGTGGCGCCTCGAAACAATGCCCAATGGGTACGGGACCGGTACGGGACGGAAATGCCGCTGGTGGCCGGGCCGGTTGGCGCCTCGGCCGTCCAGCAGATGCTGCAATATGAAGTGGGCGTCGAGAATTTCTGGTTTCTGGCGATGGATTGCCCGGATCTGCTCGAGGAGGCCATGGCGCTCTACCAGGACATGATGCGGCGGCAATATGCGATCATGCAGCAGGCGGAGTGCGACGGCTTTGCCCAGTCCGAGAACACCTCCACGACCATGATTTCGCCATCCTATTACGAACGCTGGAGCGTGCCGCAAATGAGGGAGTTTACCGCGGCCGCGCATGCCCGCGGCAAGCGGGCCATGGTGCATATGTGCGGCTTGCTCAAGGGCCTCATGCCGCAATGTGCGGCGGCCGGCATCGACATCATCCACGCCCTGACCCCGCCGCCGCTGGGCGACCTGACTTTCGGGGAGGCCTTCCAAAGCATGCCACCCGCATTCGGCATGTTGGGACGCTTCGGCGCGCCGGAATGGATCGGCAAGGCGCAGGCGCAGATTGAGAGGAATCTGGAGCGTCTTCTCCCGCATCGTCTTTATCGGGAACGCGCCTTCGTTCTGCTGGTCACCGCCGACGGCGCGGACTATTCCGCCGACGACCTGTTCCGCGTACGGGACGCCGTGCAAGCATACGAAGATGCTGGCGCATGAGGCCGATGAAAAAGTGAAAACAGAGAAAAATAAAACAGGCCTATGAATAGTCGCATACTATTGGTTTTTCTGGCGTTGCTCCCGCCTCTTGCCCCGGCGGTCGAGCCCGTTCCTCCTGAGCCCACGCGCATCGTCATCGAGTGCGAGGACATGCAAGGCGTGGCCCAGGACAAGTTCGGGCCGGGTCCGGGCTGGCAGGTGGGCCGATGGGGCGAGGACCTGTATCAGAACATGATCTTCGGCGGGGCGTGGGCCAGCCGGCTGCGGACGGCGATGACCGATGCCGGAGACAACCCGGCGGCGATGACGGCGGAATTCGAGACGCCGTCCGACGGAGCCTACAAGGTGTGGGTGAAATATGAGTGCCCGCCGTTCTTCAACTACGCGTTCGGCGTCCGGATCGAGTCGCTGAACGCGAAAGCCGCGGTGTTTGAAAAAACGTACGGCCTTCGCGAGGCGGCCAAGCACTTCTCTTTCAAGTATAAGGAGCTGACGGCTGGCGACCTCTACTGGAGCTGGGGCATTGATCACGACGCGGCGGAGGGATACCCGGTGACCTTGGCCAAAGGCCGCTACCGGCTGATCCTTTCCAAGACGAAAAATCCGGAACCCGCCGGCACCCGGTCGCTCGACGCGGTCCTGATCACCAGCGACCTGTCCGACCTTTCCGCGCCTCGGTTTGCCCGGTATCCGCTGCTGGACGAGTTGCGCCGCGCGAACCATGTCTATTTCCGGTTTCGCAATCCCGCTGGCGCCAGGCAGCCCGTGCTCTTCGCCTGGAACCACTGGAATCACCGGCAGCCGGACTATCACCCGGCCGGCTACCGGGAGCGGGTACGGTTCTATGACGAGAAGGGGAATCCGCTCGAAGGCGGCAAAAACGGCGACTGGACCAACGCCACCGCGCCCGGCGCGGCGAGCCCGTGGTACGACCTGGGCCCCACGATGAACACGGACAGCACGTCGCCGTTCCGGTTTCTGGCCTTTACGAACGGGGCGGCGGTGGAGCCGGGCAAACACGGCCCGCGCCTGCAAACTCCCAGCCAGCCGTTCGCGGTCGACATCGCGCTCAAGCCGGACGAGAAGGCCATCGTCCGGTCGTTCGCGATCGAGCCTGGCGAGGCGGCGCTGGCGGTGCTGGTTCAGCCCGACCTGCGTCGGCCGGAGGGCGTGGCCAACACGAAAAAAGCGACCGACCTGTTCGTGGAGTTGATTCGGGAACTCAACAAGGAACCGCGGCTGGGCCCCCTGCCGAAAAAGTTGCGGCTGTTCGGAGACACTTGTTCGCCGTATGCAACCTTTATCGACGCGTCAACGCTGGAAACGGCCATGGCGTTCCGTGAAGCGCTGGGACTGAACACGGTGCACAGCTACTCGCCGCAAATGGCGCCGGCGGCGGCCGCGTGGGGCAAAAGGCGCGGCGGCTTCGTCGAGCGGTCGCTGATGTTTTTTTACGCTCAGAACGTCACAGGCGTCGTGGCCTCGATCCGGGAGCGGAAGCTGGAGAACCAGGCCTACTGCCTCTCCTTCGGCGACGAAATCGGGCTGCCCGCGGTCAACGGGAACGACACGAACACCGTCGAGGCATTTCATGCGTTTCTCCGCAAGCGCGGGGAAACGCCGCAAAGCCTAGGGCTGGCCGGCTGGGAGCAGGTCAAGCCGTTGGCAGCGCTGTCGGCCGATGTGGCGGTCCAGATTGGCGTGCTGCCCGAGGCGAAGAAGGCGGACGCCGCCGGCCTGGAGGGGCTCAAGCGGCTTTACTGGCACAGCGCGGCATTCCGGACCGAGCAGGGGATCGCCCTTTTTGCGGAAAAGACCCGGACGCTGAAAGCGACCTTGGGCGATGCGGTGCATGCCTCGGCCAACCTGGGCGGCATGCACCCGTTCTACTGGATGAACCAGGCCTCGTTCATCGAAGCGTTCAAGGGCAAAGCCATGTCGCTGGCATGGAGCGAGGATTACACCTACTGCCAGCCGGAGGCCTCGCGCCTGGTGGCCGAATTCCAGGCCGCCTACCTGCGCAAGGGCGCCAGCTACCACGACACGCCGATGATGTTTTACTGCATGCCCCACTGGCCCGGAAATAATCCCGGGCAGTTGCTCCAGAACGCCGTGTTGGAATGGGGCCAGAACGTCAAGGACCTGGACTTCTTCTGCGTGGGGCCCGATATATGGTTCACGGAAAATTACATCGCCGCGCGGGGCGGGCTGTCCATGTTCAGGATGGTCCGGACAATATCCGGCATGGCGGGTTTGTTGGAGGACCACCTGCTGCCGGCCCGACCCGAGCCGGCCCGGATCGCGATGCTGCTCAGCGAAGCGAGCGATGTGTGGGAGACCGAGGGCAAAGGACAAGGCGCGGTTCAGCCTGGCAGCGTTGCCAGCAATGTGTCGCAGGAGGAGCGCAAGGCCATCTGGTATGCCCTGCGTTATGCCGGGCACCGGGTCGACCACATCACGGAGAAGGATTGCGCCGACGGATTGCTCAACAAGTATTCGGTTCTCTACGTCTGCGGCCAGAACCTGGAACGCGCGGCGGCGGTGGCGGTCAAAGAGTGGGTCAAGGCCGGCGGCGTCTTGTTCGCCACGGCCGGCGCGGCGCGCAAAGATGAGTTCGACGCGCCGCTGACCGATCTCGACGAGATGCTGGGCCGTGGGAAGGCCGTGTCTGACGAACGCTACAAGGGCCCCTTGCGCGCACGGTTGGAACTGCTGTTCGTGAAAGCCCTCGACGAGGTGAGGCTGAAGGACGGGATGGCGTTCACGGCCTATTGCAGCCGCGAGGAATTTGCGGCTGACAGCAAGGCGCAAGTCCTGGGGACATACAAGGACGGCAAGCCGGCCTTTATTGCCAACGAGTTCGGCAAGAGCCGGGCCTATTACACCGGCACGCTGCCGGGACAGGCCTGGGTCAAGGCGGCGCTGCCGGTACTGCCGCAGGGCAAGGGCGGACCGAATACGGCAGCGCACATGATCGAGTGGCAGGATTGGAATCCGGTCGCCTCCTCGGTGATTCGGACGCCGCTGCAGGCTGCTGGAGTCGTTCCCGATGTGGCGGTCAACCAGGGTGGCGTGATCACGAGCCGGCTGAAATCGGACCGGTCGACGGTCATCACCGTGGTGAACCTGGCGTTCGATACGAAAGGCGCGTTGAAGGACGTGGTGCTGCGCGTGAGCGGCGGCAAGCCGGTCAAACGCGCCTGGTCGTGTTTCCATTCCAAGGGCAATCTTCTCAAAGGCGTCGACAACGGCGTTGCGGTGGTGGAATTGCCCACGCTAGGCCCCGCGGATGTGGTGGTGCTTGAAAACTGATCCAGGACCTATTTCAAGGAAACCCCATGAAAGCGATCGATATCGGAGACAAGCGTGAGTTGTTCGTTGACCATCAGCTCATCGACCGGCTGGAGAACGCCCGGCTGACCCTTCACGAGCCGGTCTCCGGCGGTGTGGCGATCAAGATCGACCGGCCCTGGGAAGGTCCCGCCAATTTCGGCCTGTCGATCATCCCCCACGGCCATCGCCACCACCTGTATTACCGGGGGTGGGCCGACCTCGAAGGCGACCCGAATGGCGTCGGCTGCGTGGCGGTCAGCGAGGATGGCGCCGCCTCCTGGACCAAGCCGGCGCTCAACCTGGTCCGGCGCGCCGGCTGGGACGGCAACAACATCGTGGTGTCGGAAGCGGGGCAGGCCGAGCTGTCGTTCCCGTTCGCGCCTTGGGTGGACTCCCGTCCGGGTGTGCCGGATTCGGAACGGATCAAGGGCATCACCAGCGAGCCGCTCAGCGGCGAGAAGCACACGGCCATGCGCGATCCCGGCGGCCCGAAGCGGATGGTCATGTGGGTTTCCGCGGACGGCTTCCGGTTCCGTCGCGATCCGTCTGCGGTTCGCGATGAAGGACGCCGATCTCTACAGCTTCGTGTTCGCCGGCAAGCCGGGAAATCCGCCGTGACCCAACCTCAAAGGAAGAACCCATGACAACCGTATTGCTAGCCATCGACGACGTCTCGCTGCCGTTCCGCAAGAAAGTCTGCCTGTACCTGAACAAGCCGGACGTGCGGCCGGAACCGGTGCTGACGCCCAGCCCAAAGGGCAGCGGGTCACCGGATGATGTGGCAGCGCATTTCTACGGCACCGTGCTGCACGATGCGGGCAAGTTCCGCATGTGGTACTACGCCTGCCACCAAGGGGTGAATCCCGATTGGCCGGCTCGCATGAAGCAGCAGCTCGCCAGGATGAACACGGGTCTCTCCGGACTCTCCGATGACACGATTCAGATGGGGCCCGTGTGCTATGCCGAAAGCGACGACGGCATCCATTGGAGCAAGCCGCCGTTGGGACAGGTTCTGTTCAAGGGCAACCGCGAGAACAATGCCATCGACCTGCCGCACACGCTCGTCTGCGGCGTGGCGGTGATCCGCGATGATGCCGATCCCGATCCGGCACGGCGCTACAAGATGGTCTACGAATTTCTTCCCGAACAGACCGAACCGCCCATACCCGAGTATGGCTCCGTCAGCACGATCGCCTGCGCGGTGTCGCCCGATGGGCTGCGTTGGACGGTCACGGCGATCCCCTTCCCGAACCAGTTCGTCGAACCGTGCTCGTTCATCCGGCACCGCGGCCAGTACATCACGCACTACCAGGTGACGCCCGGGGACAAACGGGGGGGCGTTTGCGACGAGGGCGGCACGTTCGGCGGGCGGACCGGCATGGCCCACGTCACACACGACTTCGACCACTGGCCCGACGTCTGGGTCCGGGCCTTTGGCCTGCCCGAACCCGTGGACCGCTCGGACGTACGCTACGACCAGGCGCACCTGGGCGTGGGCGCAGCCAGTTTCGGCAACGTCTGCGTGGGGCTCTACGGGCTTTGGCACAATCATCCGTTCGGGGATCCGTTCGGCAGGATCAGTTGCGACCTGGGGCTGGTGGTCTCCAACGACGGCGTTCATTTCCGCGAGCCGGGCTCGACGCCCGGGCAGGCGTATATCCACCGCGACGACTCGCCGGTCCCGCCGGTGCCCGGCGGCGGGCCCAACACCATGATCGGCCCGTTCAACACGATCCTCTGCCAGGGCAACGGCATCCTGAACGTCGGCGACGAGACGCGCATCTATCATGGCCGCTGGCGGAATATGGAGCGGTCCGACTTGTCAGGTCCCTACTACCATGCTGAAATCGCCCTGGCCACGCTGCCGCGCGACCGCTGGGGCGCGCTTGGACTCAATCCCGGCGCGGGCGAGGGAACGATCTGCTCGGCGCCCGTGACGCTGCCTGCAGGCTGCGCGTTCACGCTCAACGCCGATGGCGTTGCGGGGCTTACGATTGAACTGCTGGACGAACAATTCCGCCCCCTCCCAGGCTTCGCCGGCGGGCAAGTCGCCGGACCCGACGGGCTGGACTGCCCGGTGCGCTGGAAAGGGCATGCGCTGTCCGAACTCGGCGGCAGGCCGGTGCGGATACAGGTAAAGATGAAAAGAACCGGGGATTATCTGCCGCGGGTGTATGCCCTGTATGTCAACGAGACGCGATCATGAAGATCACCGACGTTCAAACCCATCTGCTGACTGGCCCGTGCACGTTCGATCCGTTCCTGTCGCAGGCACGGCGCGTCCGCAGTGCGGCGTTCATAGAAATCCATACCGATGTCGGCGTCGTTGGTCTGGGAGAAACCTATGCGGGCTACTTCTGCCCCGAGGTTGTGCCGACGATCGTGGATTTCTTTAGGCCGATCCTTATCGGGCAGGGAGTGGACGACATCCCGGAACTCTGGCGGCGTATGTACCACTGCGGCAACTTCTGGTGCCGCGTCGGCGTGGGCGTGGCGGTGCTCAACGGCATCGAAGCGGCGCTGTGGGATCTGAAAGGCAAGCTGGAGAACAAACCCGCGTACGAACTGCTGGGCGGCTGTCGGCATGAGCGGTTGCCAGCCTACGCCACTGGAGGGCCGTCTAACTACCCGCTGGACGAAATGGCCCGCAAGATCGAATTTTACATGTCGCTCGGGTTCACTGGCGTGAAGCTGGGCGCCGGAGCGCACACGCCCGGGCGCGGCTTTGAGATTCCGTTCGAGCCGGCAGCCGCGGCGGCTTTCGAGGCACAGAAACTGGAGTTCGTTCGCCAGCGCTTCGGTAATGAACTGCGGGTCATGCTCGACGGGCACATGGGCAATAGCCCGGGCGTCACGTGGAGCGTGGAGACGGCCATCGCCGTCGCCAAGGCGCTCGAACCCTTTAACCTGTTCTTCCTCGAAGAGCCGCTGCACTACACCGATCCGTGGGGTTATGCCCAGTTGTGCGAGGCGACCACCACGCCGATCGCCGGGGGCGAATGTCTTACGGCGGCCTACGAATGGCGAGTGTTCGTCGAACGCGACGCCTTTGACATCGGCCAGCCCGACGCATCGTTCACCGGTGGGCTGGGCGAATTCATGGCGGTCAGCCGCATGCTGGCGGAGCGCGGCCGCAAGGTGGCGACCCACGCCTGGGGCGCCGGCGGTTCGTTCATGCAGAACCTTCATTGCGGGTTCGCCGCCGCAAACACCGTCATCCTCGAAGTCGCCCCGGCCTATGGTCCGCTGCATTCGGAGGTCATCGGCGACAGTTTTGTGCTGCGCGACGGGTATGTGATGCCGCCGACCCGACCAGGACTTGGCATCCAGTTGACCGACGCCACCAAGCGCCGCTTTCCGTTCGTCCCCGGCAGCGGCGAGTTCAACAGCGTGCCAGGGATGATCCTGGCCGAGGAAATGGAGGCGAAACGCCATGCTTAGGGTATTGGTTGACTTACGGGTGGATGACGACGGCTTGCGCCGTTTGCGGGCGCTGCCGGGCGTCCTGGTGGATATGGTGGAGAAGCCGGAAGAAGAGAGCAAACGCCCGCTGCCCGTCGAACTGCTGGCCGGCATCCACGTGTTGGGCTGCACCATTCCGCCGACGAATGTTGAAGACATGCGTGCGCTGCGCCTCGTGCAGATCGCGTCCGCGGGCTACACGCAGTTGGTCGGGATCGGCCTGCCGCAGCGCGGGGTGCGGGCCTGCAACGCGCTGGGCGTGTTCGACGTGCCGATCGCCGAGTGGAATATGGCCATGATGATCAACCTGCTGCGCGACCTGCGCGGCATGATCCGCAACCAGGAGCAGGGCGTTTGGGACCGCGACAGCCGCTTCCAGCGCGAACTGCGTGGCCTCACCGTTGGCTTCTGGGGGTATGGCGGCATCGGTCGTGAGACGGCGCGGCTGGCCAAGACGCTGGGCATGCGCGTCCATGTGCTCGTGCGCACCGGGGTGAAAGAGCGCGCCGACATCTACTGCGTGCCCGGCACCGGCGATCCTGAGGGGACGCTGCCCGACCGCGTCTTTTCCGTGGCGCAGAAGCGCGAGTTCCTCGCCGGGCTGGACTTCCTGATCCTCGCCATGCCGCTGACCAAGGCCACCGAGGGCATCGTGGGTGAGCCCGAACTGCAGGCATTGCGGCCAACGGCCTATGTGCTCAATCCTGCTCGCGGCCCCCTGATTCAGGAACAGGCGCTCCTGCGCGCCTTGGGCGAGGGCTGGATCGCCGGGGCCGCCCTTGACACACATTACCACTACCCGCTGTCGCCGGAGCATCCGTTGTGGCGGATGCCGAACGTCATCATGACGCCCCACATCTCCGGCTCCAGCGGCAGCCCGCACTACCTCCGGCGGGTATGGGATCTTCTCGTGCAGAACATCGAGCGGCTGCGGAGCGATCAAGCCCTGCTGAACGAATTGACTGCCGGGCAACTGGCAGGTTGAAGCTCGGCATACGGGGACATAATCCAAAGGAGGAGACATGCGATCACGCAAAGATCAGCGCCACGAGCCGGGAATGAAAAGCATGAAGGGCAGACAGTGTTGGCGGCGGATCGTGGGAATACTGCTGCTGTTCGGCGCCTGCCTGGCTCAAGCCCAGACGGTCACACCGGAGCAGTTCGGGGCGGTAGGGGACGGGATACACGACGATACGGAAGCGTTCGCCGCGGCCGCCGGGCAGATCTACACCAATGGTGGCGGAACGTTCGTGCTTGCCAAGGGAAAAACGTACCGCGTTGGGCGTCAGGAGCGCGGCACCAACGAATGGCCGTTCTCCTTCTATCGGCCGGTTCCCATGTTCCGGTTGTACAACGCGGGCAAGGCGAAGAAGCCGAACCTTCGCCTGACGATCGAAGGTCACGGTGCGACCGTCAAACTGAACGACGGGCTGCGGATCGGCGCTTTCGATAAGGACACGGGCGCCGCCCTCGGCACGACCCGCCATTTCACGGATCGCGCGTGCAGAGCCCAGCCGGGACATATGTTCGATCTGACCGGTTGCGATTCCGTTGAAATTCGCGACCTGAATCTCAACGGGAACGTCTCCCATCTGACGCGCGGCGGCGTCTGGGGCGACACGGGATACCAGTGCAGCGCCAGTGGCTTCACCCTCTCCGACTGCGAGCGCATCCGGATCGACAACGTGGTGTCCAGCCACTGCGGGTTGGACGGGATCATGCTCGTAGACTGGGAGCGGTGCTCCAGCAACCAGGATTGGGCGATCTCCAACAGCCGGTTCGAGTATAACGCCCGACAGGGGCTGAGCTGGTGCGGCGGCACGAACCTGACGGTCACGAACTGCAAGTTCAACCACACCGGGCGAGACACGATCGCCAGCGCACCTGGCGCCGGCCTCGATATCGAGGCGGAAAGTTCGCCAATCCGGAACGGCACGTTCATCTCCTGCGAGTTCGTCGACAACAGGGGGTGCGCAATGGTGGCGGATACCGGCAACTCCGCGGATGTCACGTTCGAGAAATGCCTCTTCTGGGGGACGACCCAGTGGTCCATCTGGGCGAAAAAGCCGGGCTTCAGATTCACGGAGTGCGTCTTCCACGGCCAAGCGGCCAATGCCTACGGAGACCCGGATCCCGAGCGGGCGACGCGGTTTAAGAACTGCCGCTTCGAGGACGTCTACGACGCGCCTTACGAGGGAGGGTCCTATTCATCCTATGCGTACCCGGGCAACGAGCTCCTGATCGGTGGCGTGGGTGAAAACGTGCTATTTGACGGCTGTACCCTGATCGCCAACCGTGTCGGCTCCGGCGTCTTCGGCAAGGAATACGGCGGCCCGGCCATCATCCGGGGCTGCGACATCACCCACAAGTCATCCGCGCCACGATATCGCGGCACTCAGTGCTCCTTGTTGAACGTCGACATCCGCGACACCCGGTTCCATGAATCGCTCAAGCCGGGCGGCGAGGAATTTGTCATACGAATCGGGGAGACGATATCGGTTGGCCCGGGAGTGTGGGTCGATGGCCCTTCGTGCCGCTGGGGCGGGCGTGGCGCCAACGGGATTGTCGGTGAGATTCCGTCGAAACCCACTGTTGTGAGAAACCCCTCCATCGTAGTGCCCGGCGGCGAAAGCATCACCGCGGTAGTCCGGTATGGCCCCGGCAAGGCCGGGGACTGGGTGGGGTTATATGCCGCGGGCGACGATGACAGTAAGCGCGGCGCGTGGCAGTACCTCAACGGCCTTCAGACTGCGCCCGCCGCGGGGAGCGCCACAGCCACGCTCTCGTTCCCCGTGCCCTCCGCGGCCGGCAAATACGAGTTGCGCCTTTTCGCCGGCGACGGCGGCATGCGCGCGGCCGTCAGCCAGCCCATTGTTGTCAGCGGCGTCACGCTCACGGTGGAGACGGCGCGTGTCCAGGCCGGCGAGCCCATCGTCGTTCATGTAAGGGACGTCCCGCCCAATGACGGCGTGGTGTCCACAAAGAAGAACTGGGTCGGGCTCTACGACGCGGACGCCGCCGATGACGCATTCAGCACGAAAAGACAAAATAATGGGCGTGTCGCATGGCAGTACTTGAACGGACTCCAGGAGGCCCCGGAAGCTTTGCCAGCCAGCGCCGTCCTGACCTTCGAGGCGCCGGTTACGCCGGGGGCCTACGACTTTCGGTTCTTCCTGGAGTATCACCGACAACGGTGCCTGGCGAAGAGCGCTCGAGTGACCGTCTACGCCCCGGAGAAGTGAGCTTTGTCTGACGCAGAACGCTGCAAAACAACTTCAAACGTCCGATGAGCGGAAGAGAATGATGACAACGATAAGGGTGAAACTACATGGTGTGTTCGCCTTGGCTTCCCTTCTGGCAGGATGTCCGGCACCACCGAGATCGGCGATCTGATCGCCCCGCAGGTGTAGGCGATCCCGTCAATCCGCCGCGCGAACGGCGCGGCAACAGGCGCGACATCGACCTGCTTAAATCATCTGCCTGACCGTCGAGCGGCGCGCGACGAGCGAGAGGCGGCTCGATAGACGGCTGAAGACGTCGCGCGCGACGCGGTTGCGGATGCGATCCAGCAGCAGGTCGAATCCTGCGGCGGCGGCCTCGTCGGTGTGGGTGTCGATCGAGGACAACGGAATGGCGCCATAGCGCGCCACCGTCCCATTGCCCGAGCCGATGACGGCCACATCCTCCGGCACGCGCAGCCCGTGCTCCAGCAGCGCGCGGATCGTCAGGGATGCCGCCGGATCGTAGGTCGCCACGGCGTCGAACGCTTCCGCCTGGCGCGCGACAAAGGCCCGGATGCCGGCGTAGATCTCCTCTTCGTTCGGCTTTTCCCCTGTCAACTGGTAACGCACGTTCATCCGCAGGGGCGCCGGCGCACCCGCCGCCAGCAGTTCCCGTTCGATGGCGGCGTCGCGCTGGTCGTTCACCCGCGCGGCCGGGAGGGTGTTGGCGATGCAGAGGCGCCGGCGGCCGAGCGACAGCAGATGGCGCGCCTGCAGCCGGCCGGCGGCGTCCAGGTCGACGCTCGCGTCGTCGCTTGGAAAATCGAGCAGGTTCGCCCCCTCGAAGGTCACCACGGGGAAGCCGGACGCGACGAGCCGGCGCAGTTCCTTGTGCGGACCTTGGTCCGTCGGATAAATGGCCAACCCGTCGACGCCGCGGTCAAGCAGGCGTCGGATCAGCCGGTCCTCCGAAGCGGAGTCGTTCGGATGGGAGCTGACCGTGACCGAATAGTCCTGGCGCGACGCCGCCTCGGTCAGGCCGACGGCCCAGGAGCGCTCGGACGTGACGCCGAAGCCGGGCGAGATGAAGCCGATGACATGCGAACACCCCGACGCCAACCCCCGTGCCGCGAGGTTGGGGCGGTACCCGAGTTCGGCAACCGCCTCCCGGATGCGCGACCGCGTCTCCTCCGACGCCCAGCAGTTCGCGCGGCCGTTCAGCACCTTGCTGACGGTGGGAACGGTGACGCCGGCGCGCGATGCCACGTCGGCCAGCGTCGGACGCGGGGCGGACGGCGTCGCGGCAGGCTTGTCTGCGGATCGAGGGCTGGCGGTTTTCATAGGGCTCCGAGCGGCCGGGCGGACGCGGCGCGGCCACCGATGTGTGCAATGCCGGAAAAGATACCCGATTGCGCTTGACATAGCAAGCGCTTTCTGACATGTTTTTTCGCGTCAGCCCCCGCCAGGTTGACGCGACGACAGGCGTGAAGGCAGGTGTTGCAACCATGGCCAGAGAGGCGACCATGACAAGCTTGACAACGATGAAGGACGCGTGCACCCCGCGACGGCATTCAGGACGATTGACGGCCCGGCAGATGCTGGCGGCCGGCCTGCTGGCGCTGGCGGCTCCCGGCGCCCGCGCGCAGTTCACCGCCAACAACCAGACGAATGTGATCGACGGAACGGTCGTCAACTATGGCTCGGTCTACCGGGTGGGAAACACCCACCGCGGGAATCTGCTGATCGTCACCAATAGCGGATTGCTGAGCGCCACCGGCGGCCGGATCGGGGATGGCGTAACTGCCAGCAACAACCTCGCCATTGTCACGGGAGGGGGTAGTTTCTGGACCAACGGCAGCAGTGAGTTCTACGTCGGCAACTACGGATCCTGCAACCGGATGGAGGTTCGCGGCGGCGGCCGGGTCAGCCATGGGAACGGGTACATCGGCTATCGCGCGGGATCGGACGGTAACAGCGTCTTGGTAACGGGGTCCGGCAGCGTCTGGAGCAACACCGTCAGTTATTTGCAGATCGGCCAGGGGGCCAACAACAGTCTGATCATCACCAATGGCGGCGCGGTTTTCACGCCCCGCTGGGTGTACCAGGGGGCGACCAGCGTCAATTCGACCAACAACACCATCGCGATCATCGGTCCGGGAAGCATTCTGCATAACAAGACCAAAAATGCCGACGGTGCGTTTTATGCGGGCAGTTCCGGCACGCGCAACCGGCTGATGATTTCCGATGGCGGAATCCTGAACGGGGATAACGGGTATATCGGCAGCAGCGCCGGCGCCAACGATAACGTTGTCATCGTCACGGGCGCGGGGAGCGCCTGGAGCAACAACGTCAACTTCTATCCCGGAAACAGCGGCTCGCGGAACCTGCTGGTCATCACCAACGGCGGCCTCGTGTTTTCCAACACCGGCAATATCGGAAACTCCGCGGGAGCCAACAGTAACACGGTGATTGTGGCCGGTTCCGGCAGCGTCTGGACCAACCGGTCAGCCGTCTCGGTCGGCGTCAACGGCTCGTTCAACCGAATGACGATTACCGGGGGCGGGCGGGTGGACGCGCCCGGCTGGTCATCGGTCGGCGGCAGCAACTCGGGGGGCGTCGGCAGCAACAACACCGTGCTGATAACCGGTTCGGGAAGCCGCTGGAATCTGGGCAACGGCCGGTTATACATGCGCAACGCCAACAACCGGCTGACGATTACAAACGGCGCCCAACTGGTGAACGGCGGCGTAAACATGACGTCGACCGGCAACCGGGCGACGGTTGCCGGGGCCGGCAGTCTGTGGGAGGCCGCCGGCAGCTATCCCGACATCTATGTTGGCAGCGGGACAAGTGCGGATAACAAGCTGGAAATCCTCGACGGGGGACGGATCGTCAGCCGGATCGCCTATGTGGGGCAGGAAGCAGCGGCCAATGGCCATGCCGTGTCCATCGATGGACGGGGCAGTCTCTGGACCAACACCAGTTCCGTTTACGTGGGCAACAGCGGATCGGGCAACCGGGTGAGCGTCACGGACGGTGGTACGCTTGCCGGCGGGGCCGGCTTCGTTGGCGGAGCGGCGGGTGCGAACGGCAACCTGGCGTTCATCAGCGGCAGCGGCTCGCTCTGGCGCGTCAACGGCGCGCTGACGGTCGGTGGCGCCGGACGGACGGGCAACCGGCTGGTCATGGGCGATGGCGGTGCGACCGTGGTGTCGGGCAATGTCGTCATCAGCGCAGGCGGGTCGGCCACGAACAATGTTGCCGGCTATTCCGGTGGCCTTGACATGACCACGGGCACGGCCACCTTCACGCTCACCGGCACGATGGCTGTCAATTTCGCGGGCGATCCGCTTGTCAAGGGTCTCTACTGGGGCCTCCGCTGGGCGGGCAACCACACCAACGCCCTGCAGCAACTGATCAACGCCGGCTCGCTGACCATTAGCGACGCCGGCCTCTCCTCCTTCCTGCAGGGCCGGGCGGGGCTCCATTACGACACCACCAACAGCTATGTCGGCATTGTCGTCACGCGCGTGCCGATTCCCGCCGAACGCAGCACGGTGATTCTGATCCGTTGAGCGGGAGGCAACGGTTGCCACCAGCCTGGCGAGATAGCGGACGTTTATTTTTTGACAGGATTACAGGATTTGCATGATTTCGTGTATTGTGATTGCGGATGCATGCAATCCGACGATGCATCATTGTGGACACTGACCAAACGACTCGTTATTGTCTTTGCTGAATCCACTAAAAAATTCTGCAAATCCTGTAATCCTGTCAAAGACAACTCCGAGACGCCTAGTCCATGCCTATTATGAATGATCCCGTGGAACTTGCTGATCGTCGCGAACTGTTCGTGGACGATGCCTTGATCGACCGACTGATCAACGCGCGACTGGCGCTGCATGAACCCGCGCCGGGCGGAACTGCGATCCGGATCGACCGCCCCTGGGAGGGGCCGGGCAATTTCGGGCTGTCGGTGCTGAAGCATCAGGAGCGGTATCACCTCTACTACCGGGGCTGGGCCGATCTTCAAGGCGATCAGAACGGACTGGGCTGCGTGGCGATCAGCGACGACGGCGAGACCTGGACCAAGCCCGCGCTCGGCCTCTTCCACCGCCCGGGCTGGGAAGGCAACAACATCATTGTGTCGGACACGGGCCGGGCGGAACTCTCGTTTCCCTTCGCGCCCTGGGTGGATACGCGACCCGGCGTCCCGGAAGAGGAGCGGATCAAGGGCGTCATCTGCGAGCCGCTCAGCGGCGAGGCGCACACGGCCATGCGCGATCCGGGCGGCCCCAAGCGCATGGTGCTTTGGACCTCCGCCGACGGCTTCCGCTTCCGCCGCGACCCCGGCCGCTCCACGTTCATCAGCCGGCTCGACAACGCTTTCGACGGCGGCAACACCCTCTTCTGGAGCGAAGCCGAGCAGCAGTATGTGCTCTACTATCGCTGTTGCGACACGGTGGAAGGCGTGCGTCGCCGCACCATGGCGCGAGCCACGTCAAAAGACCTGGCCGACTGGTCCGACTCCGTCGTCATGGACTACGGCGACTCCCCGCGCGAGCAGTTCTACGTCAACAACACCCAGCCCTACTTCCGCGCCCCGCACCTCTATATCGCGCCCGCCGCGCGCTTCATGGAGGGCCGGCGCGTGATTACCGATGCGCAGGCCGAGGCGATCCAACTCCAGACCATCCGGGGCGGATTCTACGGCAAGGACTGTTCGGACGCCGTGCTGCTCACCAGCCGGGCCGGATCGACACGCTACGACCGGACGTTCATGGAGACCTTCGTGCGGCCGGGCCCCGGCGCGCAGAACTGGGTCACACGCACGAACTATCCGCTGACCGGGCTGTTGCCGTGCGGCCCGGACAAGATCATGCTCTTCGTCTCACGCCACTATGTGCAGAAAACCTGGCACGTCGAACGGCTGTTGCTGCGGACCGACGGGTTTGCTTCGGTCCGCGCGCCATGGGAAGGCGGCGAGCTGCTGACCCGCCCCCTGATCTTTTCGGGGAATGAGTTGGAAATCAACTACCGCACCGGCGCGCCCGGCTTCGTCCGCGTGGAGATCCAGGACGCGGCGGGCGATCCGATTCCCGGCTACACGCTCGACGCCTGCCCCGAGATCATCGGCGACGAGATCGAGCGCGTCGTGGCCTGGAAGCCGAGCGCGGACGTGGGACACCTGGCCGGACGTCCCGTCCGGCTGCGGTTTGTCATGAAGGACGCCGACCTGTACAGCTTCCGCTTCCAGAAACAAATAGCCGGGGGGTGCGAGTGATGTGCATCGCCGGGACCCAGGACGCCGGCCCCAGGACCACGTCGCCTCACGCCTCACGCGTCACGCATCACGCATCACGAGTCATCGCATGAACATATACCCCATGACATCCCGCGACCGGATGCGGGCGGTGCTTTCCGGGCATCTCCCCGACCGGGTGCCGTTTTTGCCCACGATCTACATCGATCACGCATGCCTGGCCTGCGGCCATCGCTTCGAGGAGGCGCTGGTGAATCCGGCCCTGGGGCAGGCGTGCATGCTGGGCGCCGCGCGGCGGTATCAGGCCGATGCGGTCCGGTTCTGCATGGGACCCCCCGCCGCCTGGTACGAAGCGAGCGCCGTGGCCGAACGGGACGGGCAACTGATGCAGTTCTCCCGCCGCGACGGCCGCGTCGAAGGGCGTTATGATGTCGCGGGCGGGGGCAAGTTCATCCCCGCAGCCCCGGCGCCTCCCGTCCGGTCGCTGCAGGAGGTTGCGGAGATTCCCGTCCCCGCGGCGGAAGAGTATCTGCAGCAGGGGTGTCTGAAGGATGTCGGCCGCTGCATCGGCGAAGCGCACGAAGCCGGGCTCCTGGCCATCGGCATGTGTTCGTCGCAGACCCTCAACTTCATGGTGGAGAAGATGGGGGGCACCGAGGCGGCACTGCTGCTTTTCTACGACGATCCCGAACTGGCGCTGGCGCTGATCGACAAGGCCGTGGCCATCTCCATCGAAAAGGGCCGGGCCTTTGTCGAAGC
>CAZQKI010000048.1:0-3281 GCA_964592855.1 uncultured Lentisphaerales bacterium | reverse complement strand
TCGGCGACCGTCTGACGCTCATGGGCGGGATCAGCTGCCTGACGCTGCTGCGGGGTACGCCCGAAGCGGTCTATGCGGAAGCCTCCCGCTGCATCACGGATGGCAAGCCGGGCGGCCGCTATGTGCTGGGAAGCGCCTGCGCCGTGCCGCGGGCGGCGCCTCCCGAGAATCTGCTCGCCGCCCGTGACGCGGTTCTCCATAATGGCGGGTATGCGGGCTGAACATGAAACGGCGGGCGCGAGGCTGGCGATGGCCGCACTCCTGATGACGGCGATTGCCGGGACGGGATGGGCCGACCAGACTGTACCCCTGACGCCCGTCGCCGGCGGCGATTGCCGGTGGCGGGATGCGTCCGGCAACCTGTATGCCGCAGCCTACCGCGGAACCTACAACTACGCCCAGGCCTCTGTATGCGTCACGTTCCGCACCAACGGCACGCTCCTGACCGGCACGCTGCACGCCATCAACCTCAAGCCCAACTTCGCCTACCAGTTCAAGCTTGAAGGCCAGCCCGAAAGCGCCCCTGCGTCCAATGAAGCCTTGGGTTTCTCGGGGCGGTGGTGGGAACAGTACTGGACGGGGACAGCCTGGTCGCCGGGCGGCAACCTGAACAGCAAGGGGGCCGGCACGTATCCCAACCCGAACGACCTCGCCTACCAGGCACGCAAAAACACGGCGAACGCAAGCAGCCCGACGGGCCTGCACTACCGCTACTCGGGTTACCGTCCGCTCGACTACTTCATCACCGACGTTAATGGAGACGCCACCTTGGCTTTCACGCTCGACAGCGCGTATCATGTGCTCTGGCGCACGAACCAGCCTCAATATTCGTGGAGCAGCAATGACGGACCGATCAAGACCTCCGTATTCAATCCCGACCCAGCCGCACACCCCGCCTACGATGTCGATTTTCCGCTCTCATCCGCCGCCGTCTATGGGGAATGGGAGCGGCTGCCGCCCGACGGAATCTATTTGGCCCCCGGCGCTCACTCCCTGAGCTTCCTGATTACCGAAGAGAGCTTTCACGGCGTCGACGGGACCTACTCGGGAACATGGGCGCATGCGTTTCGGGGTGCGTTCACCTTCACGATGGTCCGTCCGCAGGTGACCGTGACGCTCAGCCCGGCCCAGGGCGGCAGCGCGTCACCATCGGGAACCACGGCCGTCGATTGCGGCGCTGAGCTGGACGTGGAAATCTTTCCGGATGCCTATTGGTCGGTCACGAATCTGACCGTGGCGGGCGGATCGGTCGGCGCCACGAGTCAATGGCACTTGCCGGACATCCGGGAGGACACGGAGGTGGTCGCGCACCTGAATCCGCAGCGGACCGCGGGTGGCGTCGCCCACTGGTGGCTCGCAAGCCACCTGCCTGCATCAACGAACAACTTTGAGGCTGCGGTAAACGCTGATGCCGACGGCGACGACCAGCCGACCGGCGACGAGTATTTCGCGGGAACCGATCCTGACGATGCCGACTCCTTCTTCCGCATCGATTACGCGGCGTGGCGCGACGGCCGGCTCGAATTGCGCTGGCTGACGCCCTGCCGCGACCCGGGACTGGGGCCTTTTCTCGTCGAGTCCGCTCCCGGTCCCGACCGCTTCAACGAAGGGACGGTCTACGCCGTTCCCCCCGCTGCGACAGGGACCAACACCTGGCAATCTCCCGCCCCGAGCACAAGCGCATCCCCCCGATTTTTCCGTATAACAACCGCCCCTAACCCCTAACCCCTAGCCCCTCTATGAAACCACTGAACATCGGCAACCGTCGCGAACTTTTCTGGGATGACGCCTTGATCGAGACGTCGCGCACGACCGCGGAATTGCGCCTGCATTCGCCGCGGATCGAGGAGATCGTACTCCGCCACGACGCACCCTGGGAGGGGGACGGGTGCAACGCCCATTCGATCATCCGCGATGGCGACCGCTACCGCATGTATTACCTCGCCTGGAAAATGCTCGACGCGGATGTGACCCGGCATTCGACGCGCGAACTGGTCGTCTGCTACGCCGAAAGCCGGGACGGTCTGCGCTGGGAGAAGCCCGCGCTCGGGATCTGCGAATACGCCGGTTCGCGCGACAACAACATCCTGCTCGACAAATCGAACTGCGACCAGCATGACATGCCGTATGTCTTTCTGGACGAGAACCCGGCCTGCCCGCCCCCGGAGCGCTTCAAAATGATCCGGCAGGGCCCCGACAAATTTCTGACCTGCTACGTCAGCGAAGACGGCATCCATTTCCGCAAGGGGTGGGCGCTGACCGACCAGGGGAAGTTCGACACGCAGAACATCGCAATGTGGGTACCGGAAATCAACGCCTACATGGCCTATATCCGCAATTTTCACGAGCGGCCCTGTGTGGTGAAGACCGGGAAGCCCAACATACGCGACATCCGCTGGATGACTTCGCCCGATTTTCGCAACTGGTCCGAACCGCAACTGCTCGATTTTGGCGGCGCCGAAGACTACCCCCTCTACGTCAACGCGGTGCAGCGGTACGCCCGGGCGCCGCACCAGTTTATCGGCTTTCCCTCGCGGTACGTTGAGCGTGAAGCCTGGACGCCGAACTACGACCAGCTGGCCGGCGCCGATTTGCGCCGCAAAATCGCGGCTGTTCATCCCCGCTACGGACTCGCCACCACCGACTGCGTCTTCATGACCTCGCGCGACGGCAGGGCCTGGACGCGCTTCGACGAGGCTTTTCTCCGACCCGGCATCGAGCGCGTCAACAACTGGGTCTACGGCGACGGCTTCATCGTCCCCGCCCTGATCGAGACCCCCAGCCCCCTGGCGCACGCCCCGGCGGAGCTCTCGCTCTATTCGTTCGAGAATCACTGGCGCATGATCCCCGCCGAGCTGCGCCGCTACACGATGCGCCTGGACGGATTCGTCTCGCGCCACGCCGGGTATGCCGGGAAGCGCCTGGTCACCCGCCCGTTCATCTTCGCGGGGTCGGCGCTGTCGTTGAACTTCTCCACGTCCGCCCGGGGCTCCGTTTACATCACGCTGCGGAGTCCCGATGCGCCGCTGACCTCCTGCGAGATTTTCGGCGACTCCCTGGCGCGGACCGTGCCGTTCGACGGCGACCTCGCCGCCCTGGCAGGCCGCGAGGTGGTCCTGGAGATCGCCCTGTGCGATGCGGATGTGTTTTCCTTCCGGTTCGCCTGAGCCGCCACCCCGTATCGGACCGCGCCGTTTGGAAGCCTGAAGGGCGCGATTAATCGTCATTTTCGGTGGACGCTTACGGCGACGCTTACGGTCGACGACAAGACGGTTCTTCCT
>CAZQKI010000047.1:0-26942 GCA_964592855.1 uncultured Lentisphaerales bacterium | reverse complement strand
GCAATCGGGTGCATGGTAGTTCCGCACAATCTTAATCTTAATCTTAATCTTAATCGTAATCTTAATCCCCACATTCCTCGCCCCTTTGACTCCTCTTTGACTGGAATTATTCTGTCGCCGTCGGCGTGAATCAACGCAGCGCCGGGGCCGCGGCCGTGCGGCGGGTGATTCCGTCCGCCGGGGATGACGGTTCGTTGGCGGCTTTCCCTGAAACTGTCGATTTAGCTGAAATGAATACTATTTTGTCCTTGAATAGCGCTTATAATATGCGCTATTATACCCGCATGTCAAGCGAAACAGCAAAAGCCAAGCTCCTGCGGATGCGAGCCGGATTGCTCGCCGAACTCGGTACGCTGTCGCAACTCCTGCACGGTTCCTGGGTGGAGCGCTACTCGGTCTGTTCACGGGCGGGATGCGCATGCCATCGCGGGGAACGCCACGGGCCGCGGCGCTATCTGGTGGTCAACGAGGCTGGCCGCCAGCGCCAGAAGTACATCACGAACTCGCAGGTGGAAACGGCGCAAGAAGGCCTCGCCCAACACCACAGGCTGCGGGAGATCGTGGACGAGATCACCCGGCTGAACTTGAAGCTGATGAAGGAGGACGCGCATGAACGTCGGTGACTCGCTGGCGTCCCGCCTCGAGTTGATGGCCCGCGCGGACATCTTCAATCACGGGCATCTGCCGGTGGCTGCGGCCTACTGCCGCCGTCTTGGCCTGGCCGGGCTTGTCGACCGGATGGTTCCGACCGGGATGGCCCTGCGTCCCGGACTCGTGGTTCAGGCCATGGTCCTGGATACGTTGAGTGGCCGCACGCCGCTCTACCATTGCCATCTGAGCTATCGGTATGTGGCTTGTTGGACCTGGCGGAAGAAGGAAATCGTCATTGAGGTGTACTATGTTGGTTCTCGTGAAAATGCCCCATATTGAGCTTTCGATCCATGGCGAGCATGCGGATGAACTGCTGGCAAAACAGCCAAATATCCTTTTCTTTTTTCCAGACCAACATCGCCCGGATTGGCTGGGATGCAATCCCGAGTCGCCGGTTCGCACCCCGAATCTGGATCGGCTCTGCAAGCACGGCATCCGGTTCACAAACGCGTTCACGCCGTCCCCAGTCTGCTCTCCGGCGCGGGCCTGTCTGGCAACGGGGAAGACATGAGAAAAACTATGCAACCAGAAAAGTATGTCACTGAGGCCGAAAGACGGGTGCCGGTCGTGGCCGAGGTCGATGTGATCGTGGTCGGTGGTGGCCCCGCGGGAATTGCCGCGGCAGTGTCTGCCGGCCGCTCCGGCGCAAGCGTCTGTCTGATCGAGGCGAACGGCTGTCTGGGGGGCGTCTGGACCGCAGGTCTGCTGACTTGGATGTTCGAGATGAATCAGCCTGGCATCCCGCGAGAGATCACCGGACGCCTGGGCCAACGTGATGCCCGCATTGCCGGTCACGACCCCAACATGTACACGTACGACATCGAGGAAATGAAGCTGCTCCTGGAAGAGATGTGCGTAGCGGCAAACGTCAGGTTCCAGCTTCACACGCGCGTCCGGGACTGTGTCCTGGTGGACGGCGCCATCGATGTCGTGATCACCGAGTCCAAGTCGGGAGCGCAAGCCTGGCGGGCGAAAGCGTTTGTCGATGCGACGGGCGACGGCGACCTGGCGGCGCTGGCCGGGTGCGGCTACGACCTCGGTAAGGATGCGTCCGGAACCTGCCAGCCCATGACCTATATGGCGCTGGTTGCGGTCGGTGACCTGCACGCAACATCCCCTTTCATCTGCTTCTGGGAGGGCGGCGAACAACACCTGCACAAGACGGTCAATTACAAGGCCGTACAAGCATTCCGGTCGGAGATTCAGCGAGCGGGGATTGAGCCATCCTACAGCCAGACCAAGCTGTTCCAGGTCCGGGGCAATCTGATGGCGCTGATGGTCAACCACGAGTATGGCGTTTCCGCCATCGACGCGGCCGACGTGACGCGGGCCACCGTACAGGGACGGGCCGAGGTCCATCACGTGGTCAAGGCCCTGCAGAAACTTGGCGGGGTCTGGTCCCGTCTGCAATTGGTTGCGACATGCGAGCACATTGGCGTCCGCGAAGGTCGTCGAATTCACGGCCTCTACACCGTGACCCAGGCAGACCTGGCCGCCGGACGCGTTCAGGAGGATGCGGTCTGCAACGTGCATTTCGGAATCGATATCCACAGCACCAATGGCGCAGCAAGCCAGGGGCAGGATGTCTCGGCCCGTGGCGCGACCATGCAGCCCTACGATATCCCCATGCGCGCGCTGATAGCCCGGGATGTAACCAATTTGCTGATGGGAGGGCGGTGCATCAGCGGCGATTTCATCGCGCATTCGAGCTATCGCGTGACCGGAACCGCTGCAGCCACCGGCCAGGCTGCGGGCGTGGCGGCCGCGCTCTGCGCAACCCGGCACACACCGCCTGGCAACCTGAAGTGGACGGATATCAAAGTGAAGCTTGAAGAAATCACGGCGCGCGCGCCTTGAATGGTCACCCCCCCATGCGACTCGGGGCTGGCGTGGCAGCGCGGAGTTGCGCTATGATGAGCGCACGTCTTTTGCCACCGATGAAAAGGAGATCTGAATGTTTCCCTCGATTTTCACCGACGAGTTAGCCTTGGATATCGCCGAGGCGCTGCCGATCATCAAGTCCTGGGGTCTGAAGCACGCCGACTTGCGGGGCCGCGTCTTCGGCAAGGGCTGCGAGGGACTTTCTGACGAACAGCTCCGCGAGGTGCGCAAGCTCTTCGCCGACCACGGCATGAAGGTCGGCTGTCTGCAGACCTCGCTGGCCAAAGTCCACCTGCCCGACCGGGAGCGGCAGCGGGCCGAGGCCGAAAAGCTCGAGGGGATCATCCGCGCGGCCGACATCCTGGAATGCCGGCTCGTGCGGTCGTTTCACTACTGGCAGCCGTCGGCGGATCTGGCCGGCCAGCTTGCCGTGCGGCCCGACGAGCAGCAGAAGGTGCTGGAGATGTTCGCCCCGCTCGCCGAGCGCGCCAAAGCCGCGGGACTGGTGCTGGCCTTCGAGAACTGCGGCGTGACGCCGGATGAAGTCTTCACGGTGCTGGATTTGCTGCGGGTGCCGAACTGGGGCCTGGCCTGGGACGTTTGCAACAACTGGGCCTGCGAAGAACGGCGCCGCGACGAAGCGGCCTACATCGCGAACCTGGCGCGGCGCTCGCTGCTGGTGCACGTCAAGGCGCAGTGCGCCGTGCCGGGTTGCGGCGACGAGACCATTCCCTACGACCGCGTGCTCCAGGTGTGCGACAACGCCGGCGTCGCCGGCCCCGTCAGCGCCGAGACGCACAATCCGAAGCGTGCCGAGGTCTCGAATGTCGACATGTCGCATCGCGTCGTGGAGGTCATTCTCAAAGCCTGGCCTGCCGCCGCTCCGGGGGGGCTGTTCGCCGCGGCGCGCCCGGCGCCGGGCACGACCCGCCCGTGGGGGGACGACCCCGTCCGGTTTGTCGTCGTCGGACTCGGCATGGGCCACAACCGAGCCAAGATGATCACGGAGACGCCGGGCGTCAAGCTGGTCGGCGTTTGCGACCTCCGCGAGGAGCGGGCGAAACGGACCGGCGAGGAATGCGGCGTGCCCTTCACCACGGATATCCGGCCGTGGCTGGACCGCAAGGACGTGGAGGCCGTCATGGTGCTGACGGAAACCGGCCGCCACGGCGAGATCGCGCTGCAGGCGCTGGCGGCGGGCAAGCACACGATCGTGACCAAGCCCATGGAGGCGACGCTGGCCGCGTGCGACGCGATGATCCGCGAGGCGGAGAGCCGCAAGCTGCTCCTGGCGGTCGATTTCGACCGCCGCTACCAGCGCGAGACCAACTCGCTCAAGGCGAGCATCGAGCGCGGCCGGCTCGGACGTCTCCTCAGCGCCACCTGTTCGCTCAAGATTCTCCGCAAGATGGAGTATTTCCGCAACGACGGCGGCTGGCGCGGCACGCGCCGCTGGGACGGCGGCGGCGTGCTGTCCAACCAGTCGATCCATCACATTGACGAATTGGCGTTCACTGTGGGGGTGCCGGTGAAGGTCCGCTGCAATCTCTGGACGCAGACCCACGAAATCGAGGCGGAGGATCTGGGGACGGCCGTCTGGCAATACGAGAATGGTTTTGTGGTCACGTTCAGCGCGACGACCAACTATCCGCAACCGACCTGGTATTATCAGAATGAGATTGTCGGCTCGCAGGGTGTGTTTTTCGAGGCTGCCGGCGGACCGTTCGAAAAGCCGATGGTCCGCTGGTTCCAGGATGGGGCCTGGTCCGGGCAGGCGCCGGATGCGCGGGCCTGCGCGTGGTTGAACAGTCCCGACAACATGGCCGCGGCCATCCGCACGGGCGCCCCCCTCGTCTGTTCCGGCCGGGAGGGCCGCCGCACGCAGTCGATCCTGGATGCCATGTACCGTTCGGCCTACGAGGCGGGCGGGGAGTGGGTGGACGTGCGGCCTGACACGGCGCCGCCCGCGGCTCCGTAGCATCGTGCGTTCACGCGATCCTGTAGCGCCGATCTCCGAATCGGCGCAAGCAGAAGTCATCGGGAGGCAAGCGTCCTGTTGACCAGCGGCTCACGCCCGGATCGATGCGGCAGCGGGTGGCCCGGGCCCTGCGAGCCCGCGCAGTTCAAACTCTTAGACCCCGATTTTTGGGGCTAATACTTGCGCCTAAGCCCATATAATCGGCAATATTTAAACGTAACTATTTGCGTTTCAATAGGTTGCCGTGGCTAAACCACGATATGAACCACGATATGAACCGCGCCGTTTGAGTTGGGCGATCAGCGCATCGAGCTGCTGCAGCGCTTGGGGGATCTGAGCGGAAACGGAACGCATGGCGCGAGCAGGGCGCGCGCCCGGATGGCATCGAGCGGTATCTGGACGTCGGGCTAGTACCAGCGCCAGCCCATGCCGCGGCAGTTCTTATTTCGTCGCAGGGCCTCGCGGTCGACCGTGCCGGCGATCAGTTTGCCATCCGGAAGCAGGGCGTGGTCACCGAGGGCCTGCGCTTGCTCCAGGAGCCGGCACCGCATGGCGTTCTGTCGCGCGGCGGCGCCGGCCTGTCCGGCCAGGTTGACGATTTCGCCGGGGTCGGCCCGCTGGTCGTACAGCTCCTCGGTCGCATTGCCGGCCGAGTAGATGTACTTCCAGTCGCCGTCGCAGACCATGGCGCTGGATGTGTCGCCCTCGAGTGTCGTGGCGTAGTAGAGGTCGCGGACGGCGGACGACGGATCGCGCAATACGGGCGATAGGTCAAGCCCTTGAACGGGCTGGCCGATGTCGGCTCCGGCGGCCGCGGCGAAGGTGGGGAGGATGTCCTGCAGACCGACCAGCGCCTCGCTGACCCCGCCCCGCGCCACGCCGGGACCGGCGGCGATAAACGGCACGCGGACGGAGCCGTTCATGTGGTTGCACTTGAACCAGGCACCGAAGTCGCCCATCAGATCACCATGATCGGCGGTGAACAGCACGAGGGTGCGGTCGAGCAGGCCGTCATGCTCCAGCCGTTCGATCACGCGCCCGATCATTGCGTCGAGCCACGTGATGCAGCCGTAATAGTAGGCCTTGATCACCTGGCGCGCCTGCGGGCTGAGCGATTCCTGCGCATGGCTGAGCCGGATCGCCTCGATGTGCGGATTGATCTGATCCAGCAGCGATTCGTCGCCGTAGGGCGGGGGAAGCGCGCGCGGGTCGTAGCACATGTCGTAGGGCGCGGGAGGATCGTAGGGACTGTGCGGCTTGGGCGAGCTCATCCACATGAAGAACGGCCGGTCTGGCGTCTCGGCCTGGTGCCGCGTCAACTGGCGCAGCGTGCAGTCGGCGATCCAGTGGTCGACGGTGTGCTCCGCCGGCAGCGGATTGCGGCAGGGCCGGACGTCGTTGTTGCCGACGCCGTGCGCCCGCGTGTAGCCGGCGTAGCCGACCCGCTTCAGGTAGTCGGCAAAATCCTCGATCCCCTCCCGTTCATTGCGGGGGTCGCACTGGGCGAGGATGCGGCCGCTCTCCGTGAGATCGACATGTTCGAACCCGTGCACCAGCCGAGGGGTTCCCGGGGGCGAGTAGGGGACGAAATGGAGCTTGCCCATGGCGTAGGTGCGGTAGCCGACCGCCTTGAGCGTCTCGGTCAGCAACGGCTGGCCGTCGCGGATGCGCCCCGAGTTGTTCTTGGTGCCGGTGCAGACCTGCGGGTAGTTGCCCGTCATGATCGAGGCGCGGGCCGGCACGCAGATGGGGTCGGGCGTGAAGGCGTTGCGGAAGAGCATGCCGCGCGCGGCGAGCGCGTCGAGGTTGGGCGTCCGGATTGCCGGGTTGCCCATGCAGCCGAGAGCATCCCAGCGGAACTGGTCCGCCGTGATGAGAAGAATGTTGGGAGGGGCCTTGCGGGTTTGCTTGTTCATATTCAGCAGCCTTGATCGTCTTCAACTCCTCAGTCCTTGACGCGTTGCGGCGTGCTTCGCCGCCAGACGCCCGGCCGACTCGCCCGTGGCCGCCGCGATGCCGCTGACGCGATAGCTGGAATGCGCCAGAAAGTCCCCGCTCAGACAACGTCCCGCGAGGAACAGATTGTCGATATCCTTCGCGATGAGTGCGCGCTGTGGAATATCGTAGGGCAATGCCGGGCCCGTGTTCTCGTTGGTCTTGCTGCGGGAGGCCTGCGTGGCATGCACGTCGAACCCGAAGTTCGAGCGGCACACCGCATCGTCAAACCGGGCACCCGACCGCACGTCTTCGGCGCCGAGGGTAACCTGTCCGTGGATGCGCCGCCCCTCCCGGGTGCCGATCTGGTCGGCCGTCGCGACTAGATGCAGATTGCTCCACCGTCCCCCCGAGCGTCGCAAGGCCATGACCAGACTGTTCACTTCGGCCCGTGCCTTCAGCGTCGCGGCCGTCACATCGGCCGCATCGAAGGCGCAGGCGCCGTAAATGTGATTCCACATGATCATGAACAAGCCGTGCCCCGCATGCATCATGAACGGGCTGTGGTAGGAGGGATCCAGTCCGAGCCGCCGGAACTCGGCGAGCAGGTTGACCTTGGCGTTGCCGAGTCCGCGTGATTCGGAAACCAGCCTGACGCAGTCGGCGATCGCATCGAGATCGACGCCGCCCACCAGGCCGATCAGGCTGAAAGGCTGCGCCTGTCCGTTCTCCGGGTTGGCGTAATCCCAGCCGCAGCCGGCCAGCGCGGCCAGGTCGCCGTCTCCTGTGGCGTCGATGAACGCGGACGCGGACCAGGCCTCGCGGCCGCTTTTGGACTCGGTCAGCACATGCGTAATCCGTCGGTCGTCGACCGTTGTCGCGACGACCCGTGTGTGGAGGCGGATGGAAACGCCCGCCTCGATGCAGAGCCCTTCCAAGACTTGTTTGCAGATCTCCGGACAGGTCAGAAAATGTCTGCCGTGCCACTCCCCCCAGTCCCGCGAGACCCGCTCCATGAAAGCCGCAAACACGCCCGGCTTCTCCGCGGCGTCGAGTATCCATGACAGCAGCCCGCCGCTCCAGATGCCCCCGAGGCAGCCGGCGGTTTCGATCAGTTGCACCGACGCGCCCGCCTGCGCGGCCGCCAGCGCCGCCATCGAGCCGGCCGGACCGGCTCCCGCCACCAGTACATCGGTCACGCCGCGAACGGGTGTCCGGCGTGCGGGTTCATTCAAAATGCCAAGTTCGTTCATGCTGTTGCCTCAGGGGATATCGCCCCGCTACTGCCCAACGATTGCGGTGCCCAGGTGTTCGCTTCCAGCGGGTGCTAACTATTATCATTCTATATGGAAAAGTCAACCGGCATAAAAATTGCACAGGTAATGAGCAATGCGCAATGGAATCCAAAGGATGGACAACGCCCGGGAAGCGTGTCACACTAACCGGACGCACGTGCCAGAGCGAATGGCATGGGCGCAGCCAAGTAATGTAACCGACAACGCAGGAAATCCTCCATGGCAAAACCTTTACCCCACACAGCCGACTGCATTGACGACATCAAGCTCCACCCCAAAGTCGAGTGGCTGCCGTTCGTCTGGGACGGACCGCTGGCCCGGTTGCCTGACGGTACGCTGGTGGCGCTGGACGGGCACGAGACGCACCGCAGTGGGGACGGGGGGTCGACCTGGACGAGCGCGCCCTCGTTTCCGCTCGACCGGGCAACCACGGAGGTCAAGCCCAGCCGCGAGATGAGCCTCTGCGTGACCCGCAAGGGGACGCTGGTCGCCGCGTTCATGAACCTCAACGAACGCCAGGGGCTGGGCTGGGACGCCAGCCGACATGACGGCGCCCCGGGCTGCCGTCTGCCGCAATACGTCATGCGGTCGGCCGATGGCGGCCTGTCGTGGTCGCGGCCGCTGATGCTGCACGAGGACTGGACCGGGGAGGTCCGCGATCTGATCGAAACCTGCTCGGGGCGCCTGGTCCTTTCGTCGATGCGCTTCCTGCACAACCCGGGACGCCATTCCGTGGTGAGCTATGTCTCCGACGACGACGGCGCGAGTTGGCGGACGGCGCAGACGATCGACCTCGGCGGCCAGGGACATCATGGCGGCGTGACCGAGGCCACGATCGAGCAGATGCGGGATGGACGCATCCGCATGCTGCTGCGGACCAACTGGGGATGCTTCTGGCAGGCGATGTCCAGCGACGAGGGGCTGACCTGGCGCGACATCCGGCCGACGGCCATCGCCAGCTCGAGCGCGCCGGGCCTGCTCAAGCGGTTGCAGAGCGGGCGGCTGATGCTCCTCTGGAACCGGCCGTTCCCCGAGGGGAAGAATGAATTTCCCATGAGCGGCGGCGACGGCAACTGGTCGGAGGTCCCCGTCAGCAACCATCGCTCGCAGCTGAGCCTGGCCTTTTCCGATGACGATGGCGAAACATTCGGGCCGCCAACCGTGATCGCCTCGCGCCAGCCCGACAAATGGCTCTCCTATCCCCGCACACTGGAATTCCGGCCGGGCGAGATCTGGCTGACCACCATGCAGGGCGGGCTGCACGTCCGCTTCCGGGAAGCCGATTTTTGCTGATTGCCCACACCACGCAATCGCCTGAAAACTGGAGCATCCAATGACGCACTCACGCCGTTTCCTGCTATCCCTGTCCATCCTCGTCGGCTTGACCGGCGCGCTCCGCCTGCAGGCGGCCGTTCCGGATGATCCACTGTTCGACCTGAAGGCGATCATGACCGATCCGGTGGACTACGTCCTGCTCGAAAAGGCCGTCGAGGATGGGATCGTCTTCGAGATGTTCGAATACACCAGCCGCGTCGTCTCCAACACCCCCGAACGGGTCAAGGGGATCTTCGCCTACCCCGAAGGCGGCCAGGCGTTGCCCGCGGTCTACTGGAGCATGGGCGGCATGGCGCCCGCCGGCCGTGACTTCCCCCGCATCTTCGCCAACAAAGGCTATGCCTGCGCCGTGATCACGCTCCAGAAGGAGTTCCGCCAGGCCTTCCGCATCCCCTTTGACACGGCCCATCCGGAAACGGCAAACCTGACGCTGCTGGCGCGCGACCAGTTGCGTGGCATCACGGTCCTGTCACAGCGCCCGCAGGTCGACTCCAACCGCATGGCCGTGGCCGGCGCCTCCTATGGCGGGGTCTACGCGACGCTGATCGCCGGCGTCGATCCCCGCATCAAGGCCGGATTCAGCTTCTTCGGCGCCGGAAATCATTCCCTGGGCTCCAACCTCCCGCAATTCTCGAAAATGAAGTCGCTGGCCGATGTGGAGGTCTGGAACCGGACGATCGATCCGGCCTTCCGCCTGAAAAAGCGCGCCATCCCCTTCATGTGGGGGGTCGCCTTCAATGACAACTGGTTCTATTTCCCGGCGGTTGCTCAAACCTTCATGGAGGCCGCCGGAACGGAGAAGCGGATGGTGATCGTGCCGCACTGGCAGCACGGTTTTCTCCCCACCGTCGATCAGGCGCTGTGCGATTTTCTCGATACGGCCATGCTGAAGACCCGTCCGGCCTACAACGCGCCCGGTCCGGTGAAGGTCTTTGAAGCGGAAGGCCGGACCTTCGCCGAATTCACGTGGAGCGGGGACAACCCCGTCACGAACGCGGTGATCGTCGCCAGTTATGGCGAACCCTATCCCTGGCTGGGGTGGCAGCACCGGGCCTGTTTCATTCTCCCCGCGACGGTTGCGGGGCGCACTGCGCGGGCGCCGCTGCCCATCCCCTCGCGCAACCTGCCGCTGATCGTCTGGGGCACCGTCACCGACAACCGCGCGGTGCCGACCTCCACGCCCCCGCTGACGCTCCGCAAACCGGAACTGGCCCTCCTGCCGGTCGACCGTGCGGTCGTGTTCAACACCTGCAACGACGGCGAGTTTGACGAGGCCGAGTTGGACTACTTCCGGCGTCACAACACGCCGCTCAACGGGGTGGCCGATCTTGCCGTCAAGCATTCGGGTCTCCAGTCCTTGCGCCTCGATCCGCCGCAAGCCGGCGTCGAAGCCCCCGCGGGGCTGTCGATCAGCCGGCTCTTGAACGTCCCGGGTCTGGCGCACCGGCTCGGCGTCTGGGTCCGCGCCGCACAGGCCACGGAGATCACGGTCACGCTGACCCCGGTCCGACCGACAAGTTGGCGATCTGAAGTGGTGTGCAAGTTGCTGTCGGATGAACCGTTGCTCGCACCGTTGCTAACCCAATGGCAAGCCCCCTGCTTGCCGATCCTCGCAAAGGGTGCCGCCGGCCCCGAGTGGAGCGAAATCACGCTGGATGTGCCGATGTCGGAGGCGCCGGTCGAAGGGTATAAACTGGACATCCGGCCCACCGCCACAAACGCTGCAACGTGGTGGGTCGATTCCCTCCGCATGCAGCCGATCTGGCCGGAATGAACGGGAGATGACGATGCAGAAATGGACTTTTTTACTGATTGCAGCCGCATGCCTCGCGCAAGCCCGGCCCGGTTCCGCCACCGACGCCCTCGCGGAATCACTCCCCGCGCGGGCCTTCAAGGTCGGCTACTTCAACCTGTCGGGCGAGGAGAGCGGCGAGAATCCCGCACTCTTTGTGGCCACGCTGGATGCCGTTCCCGGCATCGATGCCTCGCTGGCCGGCTCATTGAAGCCCGGCCATTCCTGGCGGGCGGTTCCGACCGGCACCGATCCCGCCGGCTGGATCAGCCTGGTCAGGGTCATGTCGGGCAGGCAATGTGATTTCCTCGCCTTCCTGTTTGGGCAGGACGGGGCCGTGCAATACGCCGGGCGGCGTCCCTCGCGTGTGGCGATCGATCCCCCGCGTTATCCGTTGACGGTTCCGCCGGGCCCCAATCAGATTCCCGCAAACGCGATCCGCGAGCCGGCCACCGATTTTGTCTACCGCTACGCCACGCAGCAGGCCCGGCCGCGTCCGCTGCTGCGGATCGTGATTGGCGGGGCTGTGGATGAGAAGAAGACTTCGGGCGACGCGGTCGCCACCGAAGGCCCCGACGATGGTTTCGAAGTGCCGGCCGAACCTGCGGAAGCACTGGCGTTCGCGGCGGCCTTCGAGGCAGGTTGGCGGCCGACGTCGGGCGCGGCCGAACGAACGCTGCACCTCTCGCTCATGGAGGAACTGCGGATGTACAACACCGCCGTGGCCCGGTTCGATGACGGCACGCCGGGGTTCAACCGCAAATCCATTCCCAAAGAACAGCTTTTCAGCCATCTGGTCGGACTGTTTTTCCAACTGCGCTGCGCCAAGTCGGTGGGCGAGGCCGCGCCGTTCGGGATGCCGGGAACGGTTCTAATGGGATGGGCCGCCGGCAAGGCCATCCTGCGCGAGGGAGACGACGTCAAGGCCGTCGATGTCGCCTCGGGCCGGACGCTCTGGAGCCTGGTGCCTGGCGAGCGGGCCAAGCCGCTCTATGCGACGCAGCGGGACGCGGCGGGCGCCCTGCAGGTGTTCCGCTACGACGGTGGCATCCGCCGTCTCGATCTGAACGATGGGAAGGAACAGGAACTCGCACCGCAGGGCGTGGGCGGCGCGGGGCGGTTCGCCCTGGCCCAGGACGGTCGGCTGGCCGTTGTCGACGCGGGCGTGCTGAGCGTCTATCAGGATGGCAAGCCGGTTTGGACCTGGGATGGCGCGGAACAGGTCGCCCTCCCCGCATGGGGTGAGGCCCTGGTTTTTGTCGCCGGCGCCGACGGTGCCGTTCACGCGCTGCATCCCGCCGAGCGACGCGAAGCCTGGAGCGCCGCGCTGAACCCGGCCGGGCCGTTGCGTTTTGCGGTGCAGGGAGGCATGCTATTGGTGGACGACGGCAAGTCGCTGGCGGCCCATGAGATGGCGAAAGGGACGCGTCTGTGGACCGTCGGCACGGGCGATGTGCTGCTGAGCGACCCCGTGATCATGGATGACCGGATCTTCGTGGCCGTCAAGTCCAACGCGCTCAGGATCTGGAATGCCAAAACCGGCGCGGCCGTGGCGTCGCGTGACTGGCCGACCTGGATTCTGGCCGCGCGGGCGGTCAAGACCGGCAAGGGTTGGTCGATCGCTTGCGTCGATTTGAGGAACCGGCTGAGCGTGCTCGATCCAGCGACTTTGGCGACCAAGCTCGAGATTTCCTTTCCCGCCGCGCTGGCCCCCGTGCTGGACTCTGGCGCCGAAGTCCCGCGGCGCTGGGCCTTGGACCGGGTCAGCGACAAGCCGGGTTGGGAAGAGGACTTGATCGGGGGCATGCTCTCAACCTCGGCTCCACGCGGGCCGGCGTGGCTGGTTGCGGATCAAGGCGGCACGTGTTACGCGGTTCCGGCCGAACCGGAGGCGGAACAATGATCGGAATTTGCAGAGAGGGCGGCATGAAACGTTTATTTCATTCAGAATACAGCTTCGCATCCCGCCGGCCGGGAGGCATCATCCGGCTGTTGTCCGCAGCGGCGGCACTGGCGGTCTGCGCCTGGGCGGGCATGGCGGCGGCCCAGGATCTGGACCTCCTGGGAGGGAACGATGCGGTGGGCGGCTTCGACCTGAACAAGGAGATGAAGGACGTCTTTGCCCCGGCCGACGATCTGGCGCTGTTGAAGTACAGCCATTACTCGGAACTCTACCGCTGGCAGGGCGTGGAACCCGCCGCGCCGCAGAAGGACGTCGATTATGCCGCCTGCGCCTGGAAGGCCGGCCCCGAACTGCCCATGCCGCCGCGTGTCCTGACGGCGCCCCTGCGCAAGGGCGAGGCCTGGACCGTGGTCGATATTCCCGAGACGCGGAACTACCGGATCTGGCTGGGGTATCAGGCCGATCCGGGCAAGCCGCTGCCGGTGACCTTGACGCTGACCGGCTCCAATGCCGCCAGCCACGTCTTCGGCAAAGTCGTCATTTCTACGGAGGAGCAGGGGAGCGAGTTGGAGCGGACCCTCCCCATTCGGTTCGAGGACGAACCGAGCCGGATGAAACGGCACGCTTCGCCCGTCATCATCTGGGAGTTTGTCGACCTGCCGCTCAAGCAGGGCGCCACCCGCCTGTCGCTCGCATCGGAGGCCCCCGCGGCCCGTGTCGACGGGGTGTTCATCAGCGCGAGCCTCACCGCCTTCAATCCCTGCAAGTCCGCCATGGAGGGCGAGGGCAACCTCTACCGGACCCTGGTCCGGTTCCGCGTCAAGGAGGCCAGCCCGGGCGCGCGGACCTACGCGGTTCCGGGGGTCAGTCTGACGTACCACTGGCGCAGGATCCTCCGCGGACGGAGCGAACCGACCTGGTACAGCAGCCTGGGCACGGCGGACAAGCTCGGTTTTGTCGGCGAGGATGGCAAGCCCGCCATCCCCGTGGGCTCCTGGACCCGGTGGGTGGATGTCACGGAGGATGTCGTGGATGGCCGTTGGGCGCGCGGCGGCGGTCCCTGGGCGACCGCCTCCATCGATTTCCGCGACGTGACCGCAGGCAAATGCGAAGTGCAGATGGCCTGGCTTCCGAACCCCGGCGCCGTTCTGAAGACCATCGAGCCGGGAATCGATGGCGGACGCGCCGTCTTCATGCTGCCGCTCGAAGAACTGGGCCAGTCGCCCGTTTCGGCGGCCGGAGACCCGGCGGGCGTGTGGGGCATGCGCAAGGCGGAGGTCCTGGCACGGCTGGAGTCGGCTGAGGATGTCCATCGCCGGCATTTTGATTGGGGGCGTGCCGCCCTGGCCGATCTGGCGGGGGCCACCAGCAATGCCCTGCCGCGGATGGTCCGCATCACCACTTCGTTCTCCCCGGCGCCGGCCGCCCGCGAAATTGCCACGCGCATGCTGGAGGCGCTGGGCGTCAATGATGTCGGGCCGATCGACCTCGATCTGCGCGAAGCATTGAAACTTCCCGACCCGGTCGTGCCGGTCGGCGCCGCCGACTCCGAATATCTCTGTCTGACCCATGACCCGCTCGACCCGGTGGCGGAGCAGAATTTCGAGGCCACGTTGCGCAAACGGGCGGTGTCGGTGCTCAAGGGGCGGGAGTCGAATCCGCCGCTGGTGAGGATCAAAATGGGCGATGAAATCGGCAGCGAGGGCGGCGCCGTGACGATCAACGGTTTCGAGACGTGCCGCAAGGCCTTTCACGACTACCTGCGGGAGCGGGTTGCGGCACTGGGCACGAACGCCGCCTACTACGGCGTCGAGCAGGTGGACGAACTGCCGTTTCTGGACCAGGTACCGGATCGCCCCGGCGTCCATGCCGGGCGGCTCTACAACGATTCCGAGCGCTTCAAGTTCGTGCTGACGGCGATGTACTACGCCCAGATCACCCGGGCGGCCGAACGGGTGTTTCCCCGCGTTCAGACGTACTGCAACTTCTCGCCGCACCCGCCGATGTTCGGCCAGCACATGAACGGCTCCGACTGGTTTGCCTTGACCCGCCACGGCGGCGCCAACATGGCCTGGGGCGAGTGCTGGGCGAGCGGCGGCGACGGCAAGGGGAGCTGGGGCTTCACCGGTTTCGAAGTCGTGAGCTACTACGGCGCCTGGGTCGAGTGCGCGGCGCGGACGCGCGGCGGACTGCCCGCCGGGTTCTACGCCGTCGGCACGACGGGCGGATCGGACCGCAAGATCTTCTCGCTGCTGCCGCGCGGCATCCACTGGATCACCGCCTACAGCTGGGGGCCGCAATATGCCGGCGCCGAGGGATCGAACTTCTGGAGCGAGAACCCGAAGGTCTATGCCCAGGTTGCCCGCGCCACCCACGCGCTCGGTCCGGCCGACGCCATCATCGCGCAGGGCCGGCGCGAACCGCGCCGGGCGGGCGTGCTCTACAACCGCACCCATGAAATCTGGAACCGTGCCGACGGGGGCTTCCAGAGCGACCGCCTCCTGCAGTTCGCCGCCCTCTCGCATGCACACATCCCCGCCGAGATCCTGCTGGAGGAGGACTGCACCGCCGAGGGACTGTCTGGCTACAAGGTGCTCTACATCCAGGGCTACAACTTCGAGCAGCGGACGCTGGACGCGCTGCGCCGGTGGGTCGAGGCGGGCGGCATCCTGGTCGCCGCGGCGGGCACGGCCATGCGCGACGAGAGCAACACGGCCGTCGGGGCCGATGAGTCGCTCTTCGGTGCGCACCAGCGGCCGGCGGGTGAATCCTCCGGAAGCTGGCACCCGCAGTGCCTTCCCGACCACCGGCCGATCGACAAGCTGACGCTGCTGGAGACCGAGCTGACGCCGGCCCTGAGCGCCGACGTCATCGGCGTCAAGGTCGTCCTGACGCCGACCACCGGCACCTCCGTCGGCACGTTCGCCGACGGCACCTGCGCGGCGGTGATGCGTACGCTGGGGAAGGGGAGGACGCTGCTGTTCGGCGTCCAGCCGGGGATGCTCTACAAGGGGACGGCGGCGGGGGGAAGCCGGTACATGCTGGAGCGGATGCCGTTGGTCACCAAGCCCGCGACGCTGGCGGTCGGACGGATGCGGGTCGAGTATTCCGAGCCGCAGACCGAGGCCTGGCTCTTCGAGCACGACGGCCAGGCTGCCGTGACTCTGAACAATTTCGCCCACTTCCTCGAGCCGGCCGATCGGCCGACGGTGCTGACGGTACAAACCGACGTGGCGGTCAAGGAGGTTGTCTCGACTTTGCGCGGCCCGCTGAAGTGGACCCGCGAAGGCGACCGCATCCGCGTGGAGCTGACCGCCCCCGAAACGGTTGACGTGGTGATGTTCAAGCGCTGACAGCATCGGCGTTCGGCCTTCGCCGGATGCGCCGTCAACCAGACCCGTACGCCGCCGCCACGTCCGAAGGCATCGCCCTCAGGACATACGTTTCACTAACGCCTTTGGTGCGATTCAGTTGCAACTAAACAGAATCGCACCCCTCACGCCCCGCCTCCCGCCTTCCGCCTCCCGCCTTCCTCCTTGACGCCCCCACCCATCCGGCCTACATTATGCACACGGTGGATAGGATACGCCTGGCTCTGTAGAATCCCGGCATCGTTTGGAAGGGAACCCGGAAATGAACACGTGCACAATGCGGCTGATCGTGTGGTTGGGAATGGCCTTTCCGCTTGCGCTGGCGGCGCAATCGGAACTGGGGTGGAAGGAGCGCTTCGCCTTCCCGGAGACGCGCGAGGCGGCATTGGCGGAACTCGTGCCCGGGACGGTCGAGTCGTATTACTACACCGCGATCCACCTCCAGAACAGCGGTCAGTTCGCGCGTGTTCCCGAGTTAATGAAAAAGTGGGACAAGCAGCATGGCCAGGATGACCGCTATCGCGAGATCGAGAATCGCCAGACCTTGCTGGAGTATCCGCAGAATCGGCAGAAGTCGCTGGGTTATCTCCGGTCGCACCTGGGACTCAATCTCAACCACGCCCGCGAAACGGAACAGGCCCCGGCGCAGTACCCCGCGACGCTCGATCCCGCGCAGATCGCCGAAGCGGCCTTTCTCCAGCAGGCCCTGCAGCAACGCTCCGATCTCGGCGGCGTGGAGCCAGCCGGACTCTACCGGCTGGTCGGGAACCCGATCTCCCGCGATCAACGCCGCGATCTGCTGACGCGTCTGCCGCTGGCCGATGTCGCTGGCGTGACCGAACTGGTGATCGAAGAGTTGAAAGACCGCGAGACGCGCGGGTTCGGCGCCCTGCCCATCTACGGAAAACTGCTGCGGACGCAGCTCGATGCCATCCGGCAGGCCGTCGCCGGAACCGACCGGGACCTCTCGGGCAACGAGGCGTTCGTCAACCTCTACCTCGCGCAACTGGCCCCCTCCGCCGATGTCGATCTCCTCGCCGACCCGGCCGCCCACCGTGCCTACCTGCTCGCGGTACATCGGTTTGCCCAGACGCTCGCCCCGTCGCAGAACAGCCTCAAGGCCTCCGCACTCTTCAACCTCCTCGATTTCGACCGCCGACGGGGCCATTACGACCTGGAGACCTTCACCGCCTACCTCAAGCTGCCGCGCGCCGTCGCCTACATGAGCCGGTCCTATCTGGAGCGCGGCAATTTGAGCGGACAGCAGGCCAGGCTCGACTGGATGTTCGCGGCGGCGCCGTTGCTACCGCCGATCCACGACGAGCAGCCGCTGGTGCGCGACTATCTCGCCCGTTTTCTCCGCGATGCGGAGTCGCCCCGCGCCTTCGCCGAATGGATCGAGGATGGCTACCTCAAGCGGCTGTTCGCCGAGACCAAGCTCCTGGCGGGCGTCGGCGACCTGGCACAATGGACGGCTCTGATCCCCCCTGGCGAATACCAGGCCCTACGCAACCGCGTGGACGTCGACCTCGGCGTCGCCAACCCGGAGCTGTTCGCGGCGGACGCGGCGGTATCGCTGACCCTCGCCGTCAAGAACGTCGACAAGCTGCGGGTCTCCATCTACGACATCGATGCCTTCAACTACTACCGCGAGCACGGCAGTGAAATCGACGCCTCGGTGGATCTCGACGGCTGCGTGCCCAACCACGAGTTCGTCCAGGCGTTCAAGGATGTACCGCCGCTGACCCGGCACGTCGAGCGGATCGAGCTGCCGCAGGTCGCGGAGCCGGGGCTCTACGTGGTTGAGTTCGCGGGCAACGGCGTCGGCAGCCGCGCACTGATCCGCAAGGGACGCCTCCGCGGCATGTCGCGCATCACCTCCGCCGGTCACCGCTTCTCGGTGCTGGACGACGCCGGCAAAGTCGTCCCGGGCGCATCGGTCTGGATGAACGGTCAGTCATTCGCGGCCGATGAAGAGGGCGTGGCGACGATCCCGTTCAGCACGGTGGACGGGGGCGATCCGTTCGCCCCGACACCCGATAATCCGTTCGCCCCGAATCAAGTCATCCTGCGCCAGGGACGACTGGCGTCGTTGGCTCCATTCGGTCTCGTGACGGAAAACTATACGCTCAAGCTGGGGTGGATGCTGGACCGCGAGAGCCTGCTGGCAGGCGAAGAGGCCACCCTCATCCTCCGCCCGTCCCTCGCGGCGAACACCCGCGTGGCGACGCTCAAGCTGATCGAGAAGCCGGTCGTCGAGATCCGCTTCCGGGACGTGGACGGCATTGATGCCGTCGAACGGCTGGAGGGCGTGGAACTGAAGGACGATGCCGACTTCGTCCACCGTCTGCGCGTCCCGCCGCGGGTGGTGGAGGTGACGGTCAGTCTCTCGGGGACCGTCCGCAACCTCAGCATGAACCGCGACGATGCGGTTCGTGCCGAGCAGGCCCTGGTGCTGAACGGCATGCTGCGGACCGACACGGTGGAGGACCTGTTCCTCCGGCGCGTCGCTGGCGGCTACTGGCTGGAGGCGCGCGGCCGCAACGGCGAACGGCTGCCGAACCGCGCGCTCACCCTGACCTTCAAGCACCGTCTCTTTGTCACGACGAAGGAGATCACGCTCCAGGGGGACGATACGGGACTGATCAAGCTCGGCTCCTTGGCGGGAATCGAGCGCGTCGCCACCCACCCCGAGGCCGAACGCGTCTGGACGCTGGATGACGAGGCGGAGGTTGTCCTGCCCGAAGCGCTGCATCTGCTGGAGGGGGAGGTGATCGAGCTGCCCGCGGTGGGCGGGGTTGCCACCAATCAGGCACAGGCGATTTCCCTCCTTTCCTGTACCGCGAGCGGTGGCTTTACGTCCAACTTGCTCGCGCTGGCGCAAGTCAAGGACGGCGTGTTGCGGATTGCCGGCCTGGCACCCGGCGACCATCGGCTGACCTGGCGCGAGTCGGAGCGGCAGGTCGACATCCGCGTGACGCGCGGACGGGTCGCCGACCAGATGATCGTAGGGCCCGCGCGCGGCCTCGAACTGACGCCCATCCAGCCGCTGCAGATCACTTCGCTGGGCGTGCGGGGCGACAAGCTGCGTCTGCAACTGCTGGGGGCGACGCCGTCGACGCGCGTGCATCTGCTGGCGCGTCGCACCGCCAGTGGCGGCAATCCGTTCGCGGGCTACCTGGCGGGCCTGTTCACCCCCCGTGCCGAGATCTGGTCCTGGCCGGGCGTGGCTTCGAGCTATCTTTCCGGACGCGCCATGGGCGATGAGACGCGATACGTGCTCGACCGCCGCGATGCCGCGCGCTTCCCGGGCAATCTGCTCGAACGCCCCAGTCTGCTGCTCGCGCCCTGGAGCAAAAGTACGACGGAGACGATCGTGCAGGAAGGGGTGGCGGATGAGGCATGGGAGGCGGCTGCCGCCGCTGCACGCCCCGCCGCCATGCACGCTCTCCGCATGAGCAGCGATGGGATGTTGGCAATGGATGGGCACGGCATGGCGGAGGCCCCGCCCGCCCTCGATTTTCTCCCCGATCCCGCGCGGGTATGGGTGAATCTCCGGGCCGACCCGGCGGGGGTCATCGAGATCCCGCTGGCCGACCTGGGCGGACGGCAGGACGTTTGCGCCCTCGCCGCCGACCTGCAGGCGGTCGCGTCGCGCCGGGTGTCGCTCCCCGCGGCCGATTGGAAGCCGCGCGACCTCCGTCTGGCCAAGGCGCTGGAGCCGGCCAAGCGCTTCGCCGAGCGGAAGGCGGCTCGCGGGCTGGCCGCCGGCGAGACGCTCACGTTGACGGATCGCGCCAGCGGACGCGTCGAGGTCTACGACAGCCTGGCGAAGGTGTTCCGGCTCTTCCAGTCGCTCGCCCCCGATGCGGTCTTCGACGAATTCGCCTTTGTGGTCGAATGGCCTGCGCTGCCCGCCGCCGTGCAGGAGGAGCGCTACGGCAAGTATGCCTGCCACGAGCTGAACTTCTTCCTCTTTCACAAGGATCCCGCCTTTTTCAAGCGGGTGGTCGCCCCCTTCCTGCGCAACAAGCGCGACAAGCAGTTCATGGATCACTGGCTGTTGGGGGACGACCTCGCCGGCTGGCTGGTCCCCGGCAAGCTCCAGGAACTCAATGCATTGGAACTGGCTTTGCTGGCGCGCCGCATGCCCGAACGGCGCGAAGAACTGGCCCGCCAGCTTGCCGACCGGAGCGACTTGATTCCGCCCGATCCCGCGCGCGACGAGATGTGGTTCCAGACGGCGCTGCGAAGCGGCGGACTGAGCGGACAGACGGATGTGTCGTCGCTGGCCTTCGGCGCGGAGAACGCTCCCGGCCTTCCGGCCGGCGAGGCGGGGGCGGCAAAACCCATGTCCCTCGCAATGGCGGCGGTCGATGCCATTGCGCCAGCCGACAAGGAGGCCGGGGAACGGTTGCAGGAACCCCCCGCTCCGGCGGCCGCTCCCCCCGCTCCCGCCGTGGATGCGGCCCGCAAACGGCTGGCCGGGCGGCTGGACGTTGCCGAGGCGGCGAAGCGCCGGGCCAATGTCCGCCAGCTCTACCGTGCGCCCGAAGTGACCCGCGAATGGCTGGAGACGCACTACTACCAGGTGCTGCGCGAAGCGCAGACGCCCGACCGGGTGGCGGTCAATCGCTTCTGGCGCGACTACGCGCGCCAGGACCCCGCCAAGCCCTTCCTCACGGAGCATCTCGCCGAAGCCGCCGGCTGCCTGACGGAGCGGCTCTGCGCCCTCGCGGTGCTCGATCTCCCCTTTGCGCCGAAACCTGTCGCCACGGAAACGAAGGGTGAGGCCCTGCTGCTCACGGTCGCGACGCCCGCCGTCGTCTTTCATCAGCAGGTTGTCGAGACGGAGCCGGCCGAACCGCCCCTGCTGGTCGTGGAGAATTTCTTCGATGCCGAGAACCGCTACCGCATGGAGGGCAACCAGCGCGTCGACCTCTTTGTCCGCGATGAATTTGTCGCCGGCCGGGTGTATGGCACGCAGATCGTCCTGACCAATCCCGGTTCCGCGCACCGCATCCTTTCGCTGCTCATGCAGATTCCCGAAGGTGCGATCGCGCTGGGGGGCGGACAGGCAACGAAGAGTGTGCCGATGCAGGTGGCGCCCTATTCGACGGTGACCCACACCTACACCTTCTACTTCCCCGAAGCCCGCGAAGCGCACTCCGCCCACTATCCGGCGGGCGTTGCCGAAGCCTCCGGCCATGTCGGATTGGCCGCCCCCTTCGCCTTCAAGGTGGTTCCGAAGGCGACGCAGCTTGACCGCGGCAGTTGGGCCTACGTGTCGCAGAACGGCACGATGGACGACGTGCTGGCCTTCCTCGGACGCGAGAACGCCTTTGCGCAGTCGGTCGACCTCGAGCGGATCGCCTGGCGGATGCGGAATCCGGATGATTTCGAGCGGTGCTGCAAAGTGCTCGAGGGACGGGGCATCTTCAGCCGCGACATCTGGGGCTACGCCCTGCTGCACGACAACACGGTGCGGATCCGCCAGTTGCTGAGCGCCGCGTCGGAACCCTTCCGCCTGGCCTGCGGCGGTCGGCTCACGAGCGACCTGCTGAATGTGGACGGCGAGCAGTTCAACCTCTACGAGCACCGGGAGTACTGGCCGTTGGTCAATGCGCGGGCGCACCGCCTGGGGACGCAGCGGGTGATCCCGAATCAGGCTTTTGCCAGACAGTACGACGCCTTTCTGACCTTCATGGGTTATCATCCGGTCCTGGGGCCGCGCGAACGGCTGGAGGCGGTCGCCTACTTCCTGTTGCAGGATCGCATCGAGGAGGCCAACGCGCAATTCACGAACGTGCTGGCCCGCCTGGCTGACCGCGGCGCGGCGGCGAAGGGGGATGACACGCCGCTGCAGGTCGACTACGCGCGCGCCTGGCTGGCTTTCTCGGCGGGGAAGCCGGCCGAGGCGCGGACGATTGCCGAACCCTACAAGGACTACGGCGTGACGCGCTGGCGGGATCGTTTCCGCGTCGTCCTGGCGCAGGCCGATGAAATCGCGGGCGGGGCCGCGACGGTGTTGAACAAGGACCGCCGCGAGGAGGTTCAGAACCAGTTGGGCGCCGAGGCGCCGTCGCTGGCCTTCACGCTCAAGGGGAGTCAGCTCCGGATCGCGGCGCGCAATCTGGCGGGGTGCCTGCTGCGCCTCTATCCGATCGACGTCGAGCTGCTCTTCTCGCGCAACCCCTACATGGGCGGGGGGCAGGTTCCCGGCCGCTTCACCTTTGCGCGTCCCGCCTTTGAGAAGCGCCTGGCGCTCGATGCGAAGGCAACGGAGACGGAGGTCGAATTGCCCGAGGCCTATCGCCGGCGCAATCTGATCGTCGAAATCGCGGGCGAGGGGGTTGACGGCGGCCGCGTCGCCTACACGCCCAATGCTCTCACGGTACAGGTGGTTGCGAACTACGGACAGGTCCGCGTGCTGAGCACGGCCGACGGCAAGGCCGTTGCCGGCGCCTATGTGAAGGTCTACTCGCGGAGCGGGGCGGGAGCGCCGGCGGTTTTCTACAAGGACGGCTACACCGACCTGCGCGGCCTCTTCGACTACGCCTCGATCTCGACGGACGGGCTGGGCGCCGTCGAGAGCTTCGCCGTGCTGGTGCTGGACGACAAGCTCGGAGCCGTGATCATGCAGGCTCCGCCCCCGGCGAGGTAAAACCTAATGCGGGCGGAGCCCGCAACCCAATCGAACCGCAGATTGCCGAATACTGAACCGCAGAATGTCGAAGTCAATACCGTTCCTTCGTGGATGTCTTAGTCTTTCCTTCATAATTCGGACCTCATTATTCGTCAATCTGCGGTTCGTTCCGGTTCTGGTTCTCGAACAACTTGTTTTTTTGGTGTTGTTGGGCCGTAAGGCACTAACGTCAGCAGGGACCGGGTGGCGCAACAACACCGTTCAACTCAAGAGACAACATGCCAACTCAGCCAACCTACGAAAATATCCCTTACGGTCCCCATCCCGCGCAAACGCTGGACTTTTTTCGCGCCGTGACCGACGGGGCGGCACCGCTGTTCGTTTTTATTCATGGGGGCGGGTTCCGCGGCGGGGATAAAGCCGCGTTGCCCGAAATCCTTCGTGAAAAGCTCCTGGCTGCCGGTGTCTCGGTCGCCGCTGTCAATTACCGTCTCTCGGATGTTGCCCCTTTTCCTGCGGCCATGGAAGATGGATCGCGTGCCGTTCAGTTCCTGCGGTACAAGGCTGACGAATGGGGATTGGATAAGAGCCGGGTGGCCGCTGGCGGCGGATCGGCCGGTGCCGGTACCAGCTTGTGGATTGGGTTCCGTCCCGATCAGGCCGATGCCGGTCATGCGGACCCCGTCCGCCGGGAGTCCACCCGGCTCTCCTGTATTGCCTGTTGGCAGGCTCAATGCTCTTACGATGCGCACTTCATCGGTCACGAGGTGCTTGGACTCGGGGTGCCCAGCACTCACTCCGCGCTCGACACGTTTTTTCGCGTCACACCGGAACAGTACAACCTCCCCGAAGTCCGCGCGGCGTTCCGGGCCTCATCAGCCATCAATTACCTGACCGCGCAGGCGCCGCCGGTCTTTGTCTGGTATAAAACACTCAACGAGCCGGTCACAACCGACACCGGCGAAAATGTCCGCATTCATCATCCCCGGTTTGGCCTGCTGCTCAAACGGCGAATGAATGCCCTCGGTATTGAATGTGTCGTCCGTTTGCGCGAAGAAATCGGCGGCGCCGACATCACCGTTGCCGAAACGGAAACGCACTTCCTGACGGAAATGTCCGATTTCGTCATCCGTCGCCTCTCATCTTTTCTTCCAAGCCGGGATAGAGCACGCGTTGGAAATCACGTTTGACCTCCCGGCCATGAAGGTGGCGGTCCATGAAGTCGAGCAGGGATTCGTAATCTTGCGGCAGGTGGGCGTGACCGCCCTCGCGGATCGTCCAGTTGATCGCTTCAGGCGCCCCCAGCAGTGTGAAGATGCGCCGCGCGTCCTGGCAGGCGGCATAGGCTCCCGGCGGATTGGCGCCGGCGTCTTCATAGGCATCGGTGACCAGCAGGCGCCGCGGCGCCACGAGGGCATGGAGAAAATGCTGATCGTATGGCAGTTCCGCGTCGCGTTCGCGGAACGCGCGGAATGAATCGGCAAACCAGAAGATATTGCGGGATCGGAAAAACGATGCGATCGTCTCGCTGCCGACGCTTTTCAGGCGATGCAGCCCCGCCCCGCCGATGCCCGAGCAGTTCGGATTCGTGATGGCGATTCGTGGATCGGTCGCCCCCGCCAGCAGGGCGGTCTTGCCGCCGCGCGAATGGCCGGTGATCGCGATGGCGTCGGCCCGCACCTCGGGCATCGCGGCCAGGGCATCCACGGCGCGGTGGAACATCCAGGCCCAGGCCGAGAGCACCCCGAATCTGGCCGACGGGAAGAGCCGGTACAGGCCGGTCTCCCGGAAATGATCGGGGTTGTCCGCGGCCCCCTCGGTGCGATCAATCAATGCGGCAATGTTGCCGCGGTCGACGATCCGGCGCACCACGGTCGGTTCATTGAAGTATCGCCAGCAGCCGTCGCCGTCGAGGAGCACCGGAAAGGGGCCGGTGCCCGGTGGAATCCAGAGGGACAGGGTGAACCGGATGTCCCTTCCATCCTCGAACACCACCCGCACTTCGAACACGTGGAACTGCACGCCTGGCAGTTCGCGGACCTGGGACTGCGAGCGGCAGATGACCTCGGTTCGAACGCCCGGCGGCGGCAGTCCGCCGTATTCATGGGGCAGCAGAATCGCCGCCAGTTCGGCCCGGCGTTCAGGCCAGGTTTCCGCAGTCACGGGGCGACCGTCCTGGAAGGTCAGCAGGTCCGGCAGGAGCGGCGCAGACAAGCCCCATGTCCTCGCGGCGCCGGCTTCCCGGACGCTGGTGTCGCTGTCAATGGGGATCGGGTTGGATTGTTGCATAGTCATTTCTAAACGCTTCACTCGTATCTGGATCGAACTCGAACGTCATGAAGCCGATAATATGCCGGTGATATCCCACCTGTCAACCGGCAAGGTTGTTGAATTCCGTTGTGGGCCGCGCTCTGCTCGACAATCATCGGCCGGGCCTGCTATTCTTCTTGTTTTGGAGAACGAGTCATGGTTAATCTTGCATTGGTTGGATGTGCGCATATTCACACCCCCGGTTTCATCAAGAAAATTCAGGAACGCGACGATGCGAAGGTGTTGGCCGTCTGGGATCACGATGGCGCACGGGCGGCGAAAAACGCCGCCGAATTGGGCGCGCCGGTCGTGGAGACGCTGGATGCCATCTGGCGCGACAGCCGCATTCAGGCGGTGATCATCTGCTCCGAGACGGATCGGCACGCCGAACTCGTGGTCGCCGCCGCCAGAGCCGGCAAGGCGATGTTCGTCGAAAAGCCGCTGGGGATGGGGGCGGCCGACTCACGCCGCATGCGGCGGGCCGTCGAACAGGCCGGGGTGATTTTTCAGACCGGCTACTTCCAGCGCGGCGACCCCATCAATCTGTTTCTCCGGGAGGCCGTGACCAAAGGCTGGTTCGGGCGGGTGACGCGCGCGCGCCACAGCGTCTGTCACTCCGGCTCGCTCAAGGGGTGGTTCGATACCGACTGGCGCTGGATGGCCGATCCGACCATCGCCGGGTGCGGAGCCTATGGCGATCTGGGGACGCACGGCCTTGACATTCTGATGTGGATTTTCGGCGAAGTCGAACGTGTCACGGCCTCGATCGGCGTGGTCACGGGACGCTACGGCGCATGCGACGAATCGGGTGAGGGGATCATTGAGTTTGCGGGGGGCGTCCGCGCCACGCTGGCGGCCGGCTGGGTGGACGTGGCCGATCCCGTGAAACTGACGATCAGCGGCACCGAGGGTCATGCGGTGGTGGTTCACAACCAGCTCTTCTTCCAGAGCGTCCATGTTACGGGCGCCGACGGCCAGCAGCCGTGGACGAAGCTTCCGGAGGCCTGGCCCCACGCCCTGGCCCTCTTCTTCGACGCGGTCAACGGCAAGCCCGGTCAACCGCTGGTCACGGTCGCCGAGGCCGCCGCCCGCAGCGCCGTGATGTCGGCCCTCTACAAGGGTGCGGCCTCCGGCCGCTGGGTGCGCCCGGCTTCCGTAAGCGTGGGAGTGGGTGGCGTTTAAGAGGGCGCTTCCGGGTTTGGCGTGGGATTTTTCTTTGACCACACGCGAATTAACGCCGAAGGCCGGCTCAAGCGGGTCGTTTAAGCGTATCCGAGTAAGAGTGGGGACGAAGTGTACGACGAAGTGATAGTGTGCTCCGCGATTTTCCATACACTCGAACCGCTCTCTTACTCGCGGGACTTACTCGGATACGCTTACCCGATCCACTTACTCGGTCCGACTCACCAGCGCTTTAAGTTTCGCCCCGCGCACCGACGCGTGCACTCAACTCGGCTTCGATCCTCGCAAGAGATTTGAGTGTACGAGTAGGTGTCCGAGTAGGGGGTGGCGGTTCGCCCGCAGGGAACGAGAAATCGGGGGAACTCACGACGTAGGACGGTCCTCCGGGCCGTCCCGGCAGCCGCGCAGAGACAGGACGGCGCGTGAGCACCGTCCTACTTCGGGCCGCGCCGTTTGGAAGCCTGAAGGGCGCTATTAATCGTCACTTTTCGGTGGACGCGTACGGCGACGCTTACGGTCGACGACAAGACGGTGCTTCTCGTAATCCGTAAGCGTCGCCGAACGCGTCATCCGGGTCCCACGGCAGTTACCCGATTCTTTGTCGCGAGCTTTGTCGCGAGCTTTGTCGATGGGTTCATCCGTTTGCCGGAGTACCGCCTTCAG
>CAZQKI010000046.1:0-26944 GCA_964592855.1 uncultured Lentisphaerales bacterium | reverse complement strand
TCTTTGAGCGACATGATGCGCATCGTCCCGGGGTGAGTTCGGCTCCGTGCCGCAGCGCCGCAGATTGGGGCCCCCTCCCCGTGCAACACCGGAGACAATAGCCGACCTGTCCGCGAAACGCCACCGGAAAAAATGAAAGGGGTCAGTGAGATGGGTGCGCGCCAGAAGTGCATGTTGGCATGGGCCATGATCCGCCAGGGTGAAGCACAAAAAGGATGCCTCCGGTTTGTCCGTGTGATTTTGCATCAGGAACTCAAGACTCACCTGATCGGGCCGCCCGGGCGATGGCCGACCGCACGATGCCGCCAATCACGGCAATATCCTCCGTGGAAACGGCTGCCCCGGTGGGCAGGACCAGCACACGGTCGGCGACGCGTTCGGTCTGGGCAAGCCGGCTCCCCGCATCAGGGAACCGGGTGCGATAGGGTTCCATCCGGTGACAGCCAGGCCAGAAGTAGCGGCGCGCCAGAACGTTCTCGGCATGCAGCGCGGCGAGCAAGACATCGCGCGATAGCCCTGCGACCCGCTCATCCACCTCCACGACGATGTATTGGTAGTTGCACTGTTCACGCGCGTCGTAGGCGATCAGGCGCAGTCCGGGCAGGTCCGCCAGCGCCGCCTGATAGGCCTGGTAGTTGCGCCGATTGATTGCGACGAAAGCCTCCAGGGACTGCAGATTAACCAGCCCCATCGCGGCGACGATCTCGTTCATCTTGCCGTTGGTGCCGACCGATTCCACGTCGTCGTAGCCGGCAAAGCCGAAATTCCGCATCAGGCGGATGCGTCTGGCCAGGGCCTCGTCGTTCGTGGCGATGGCGCCGCCTTCGAACGTGTTGAAAAACTTGGTGGCGTGGAAACTGAACACCTCGGCATCGCCGAGGTTTCCGATCCTCGTCCCCCGATGGCTGTTCCCGAAGGCATGGGCGGCGTCGAAAAGCAATTTCAAGTTGTGCTTGCGGGCGATGGACCGCAGTGCGTCCGCTTCGCAGGGCCGCCCCCACAGGTGGACGCCCAGGATGCCGGTTGTCCGCGGGGTGATGCGGGCTTCGACGGCGCCGGGATCGAGGTTGTGCGTGGCGGGGTCGATGTCGGCGAATACCGGGGCGATGCCCAGCCATTGCAGGGCGTGCGCCGTGGCGACAAAGGTGAAGGACGGCACGATCACTTCACCCCGCAGGTCCAAGGCGCGGATGGCTATTTCGAGCCCGATGGTCGCATTGAATACCGCCAGGCAGTGCCGGACGCCGAGGAACCGCGCCAACTCGTCCTCGAATTGCAAGACCAGCGGGCCGCAATTGGTCAGCCACTTCTGGTCAAAGATGCGATTGGCATAATCCAGGAACGACGCCCGGTCGCCCATGTTGGGACGGCCGACATGCAGGGGTTCGACAAAAGCCGGCGAACCACCGGGCGTTGCAGGCGCTCCGGTTTCGGTGGATGAATGTTGGTTCCGGCTAGTCATCGCATGCCATCAGGTCATTTGCCGCATCACGGTTTTCAGCGCGGCAAGCGTTTTGACGATGTCGGCTTCATTGATCCCGTGGTGGGTCACCATCCGGAAGCGGAACGGCGCCGCATGATGGAGCAGGATCCCCTGCTCCCGGAGACGCTTGACGAATTCCGCTTCGGCGATGCGCCGATCGGCGAGATCGAAAAAGACGATGTTGGTCTGAACGCGGCCGGCATCGATCGCCAGCCCCTCGATTTGCGCAAGACCGCCGGCCAGGCGGCGGGCGTTGGCATGATCTTCTGCCAGGCGCCCGACCATTTCGTCCAGCGCGACGATCCCCGCGGCCGCCAGAATGCCGGCCTGGCGCATGGCGCCGCCCAGCATCTTTCTCGCTCTGCGGGCGCGCGCGATGAAGGCCACGCTGCCACAGAGGACGGAACCCACCGGCGCGGCAAGCCCCTTGGACAGGCAGACGCTCACGGAATCCACGCCCCGCGTCAACTCCCGGACGTCCACGCCAAGGGCAACCGAGGCGTTGAAGATCCGGGCGCCGTCGAGATGAACCAACAGGCCGTGCCGTTTGGCCATGGAGGTGACAGCGGCCGTGTAATCGGGCGTCAGGACGGCGCCGCCGCAGCGGTTTTGCGTGTTTTCCAGGCAAATCAGCCGGGTTTTGGGGAAATGGATGTTGTCCCCGCGGATGGCGGCTTCGATCAGGTCAAGCGGTAGGGTTCCGTCGGGCTGGTTTGGAACGATGTGGGGAAAGACACCGCCCAGGGCGGACATGCCTCCCGCCTCGCTCAGAAAGATATGCGAGGTGTCCCCCAGAATGACCTCTTCGCCGCGGGCACAGTGCGTGAGCACGCTGATGACGTTGGACATCGTGCCGCTGGCGACCAGAACCGCCGCCTCCATTCCCAGCTTCTCGGCCATCATCGCTTCCAGCCGGTTGACCGTGGGATCTTCCCCGAAACCGTCATCACCGACCACCGCGCACGCGATGGCTTCGCGCATCGCCTGCGTGGGTTGGGTCACCGTGTCGCTTCTCAGATCGATCATGGACATGATCCGTCCCCCTTTTCTATTCCAACGCTACGAGCTGCTTGATTAGTTCCTGGCCCAGAGGCGAGTCATCGAACGAATATTTCGGTTCGCCAAGCGCGGTTTTAAGCATCTGCACCTCTGCCTCAAGTGCCGCAAGGGGCTTTCGACCGGAAAATAGATCCCCGAAGATCCGCGCCAGCTCATCCAGACCCCGTTTGTCGACGCCCAGCCGGGTGATGCCGTTCATCGCCAGCCTCAGGCCCCAGCGGCCTCTGGGAATCGCGATGAGATTGGTTGAGATGTGCAAACGGTCGAGCTTCTTGAATTGTTCGATGGCTTCGGCCTTGGAGCCCAGTTCCAGCCAGAGTTGATTGGACCGGGTATAGCCATGCTCCCTGGCCGCGATCATCAACCCGCAGGCGTCCAGCTTTTCGGCAAAATAGCGGGCGTTGCTTTCGATGTCCCGCGCATACTGACTGCCGAAATGCTTGAACTCCAGGAGGGCCAGATAGAGCGCAAAGATGTGATGCAGCTGCGTATTGGAGACCAGCAACTCCACATTCTTCTGCACCTTCTCCGAACAGGCGTCCTTGCGCTTGAATAGCAGCATGGATTTCTGGGGGCCCCAGAGGCTTTTGTGCGTTGTGGCATGGATGATATCGGCGCCTTCGTCAAACGGCGATTGAAACATCCCGCCGGCAATCAGGGCAATCATGTGGGATGCATCGTAGATGATGAGGGTGTCCGGTCCCACAATGTCTCGCATTTGCGCGACCGGGTAGGGAAACAGGATGTAGCTGGCGTCCAGAAAAACAACCTTGGGCTTGGCCTTCCGATAAAGGCCGGCGAAATGATCCAGGTCCAGCCGGAAATCCTCGCCCAGAACCATGTCGTGAAAATCGATATTCAGCCTTTTGGCGATGGGCGCTGTCGATAAATGACCGCCGTGATCATCGGACATCCTGAACAATACATCCTGATCGGCAAGCAGGGAGAACAAAAGCACATTCAATCCGCTCAGGCCCGACAACAGGCGGATGTCGCAGTCTGCCGAGTCGAACAATTCAATGGTCAGATCCCGCGCCATTTCATTCAGATCGTCGAGGGGGGATACATGGCTGAACGTCAGTTGATCGTTGATCATCCGGTTGTGCGGCAGCCTTGAGCAGTACTGGTCGCTGAGCCCGAGGCAGTAGGAGGCTCGCAAAAGTTTGGACGAGTGATTTTCGGAAGAGACCAGCGCCAGGCGTTTCTTTTTATAGTCCGTGAAACCGGTGATGAACGCCTTGACCTTTTGCAGATCTGCGTGAATGGCAGCCGGGGTCCCATCGCTCTTGTCACTGCGGGTTTGCGCCATATCAGGGGTTTCCTCTCGCGAACAGCGGCAGGCCACCGGGAGTGCGCGGGAATATTGGACTTGAGCGATTCACGATCTGACAAAATGGGGGATCTCGAACGGAACGATGATCGCCAACTCGATAATACCGACCACCTCGTCATTGACGATATGCGGTACCTGATGAATCAACCGTTTCACACCATTCCGTTCAATACTGTAGGTATGGGGTTTCCGGGTCTCCATGATGGCATTCATTTTTTCGTTGGTGGCCTGCTTATGGCAGTCGCACACGCTTTTCCCCAGCAAGGCATAGCCCCCGAAGGGCGCATACATGGCGGCGGCCGCATCGTTCAAATACGTGAGCACACCTTTCCTGTCACAGATCACCACGGCTACGGAAAAATCTTTTATCCAATCCATCATAATATCCTTCTTGAAGGGCTGAACCCCGTTGATCACAGGGCGCATGGCCGGACCACGAGCCCACATATTGTTAGGTAGCGGCCGCGGCAGCCGACTGCTGCCTGGACAGGGCGGCGTATTCCTCCGCCTTGGCTTTGTCATAAATGCCAAAGCAAAGGAATCCCCGCTCATAGGCGCGCGTATTGATTCCCGGCACGTTGAAATAATTGCAGATGCTGATGGTGGCGCCATGCTTGTGTGCATAGGCGTCGATCAAATTGAACGTCTTCTCAATGTAGGCATGCGACGGAGCAAACCGCTCAACCGCCTCGCGCTTGTAAGGTCCGGTGCCAAAGGTCTGGCTGATGGCCTCGGGCGCCCGGTAAATCGCGTTGAGTTCGGCAAGTTCCGGCAGCTTCGCCACGAGCTTGTCCAGACAGGCAATGCTGATGCGGGCAAAATCAACGGCGAAGTGGTCAATGCCGATGTCGACGAATTTCTTGATGATCTGCTCGACAAAGGCAATGTCGCGCAGCGGCAGAATCGGTTCAATGACGCCCATGGCCGGGATACCGTTCCGTGTGCAGCTTGTCGCCAGTTGAAACCGCTCCTCCAGCGTGGCTGCGTACGGTTCCAGCACATCGGCGTGCGTCTGGTTCTTCATGCCGTAGGAAATCAGGACCCGGCCGGTATTTTTGGACTGAACCAGCAGGTCGAGTATCTCCGGGCCGGGCAGCTTGCCTTTCGTGACCAGGATGTAGCGGGCCTTTGTCCGGACGAGGATCTCCAGTATTTTCCGGGTGATCTGTGTTTCCACCAGGGCCGGCTGAAAGACGTCCGTCTTGGGCGAAAAATAGTAGACCGGATTCAATCCGCCGGCCAGATGGGCCTCGATGGTTTTTTCGACAAGGCCGGGATAGCCCTGAAAAACCGTGATCGGATAGAAACAACTCTCGGCCTTCAGACTGTAGACGTTGCAATACTCGCATTCAAACGCGCAGCCGTGCGCGGGAATCAATTCATAGATCAGCGGACAGTATGGCGTATTGGAGTGCGGTTTGATTTCAGGAAGTTCGTCGGACAACGTGTATTTCATAGCTAGATCCCGCCAATGCAGAGGTACTTGATTTCCAGGAAGTCGTCAATGCCGTACCGGGAGCCTTCGCGCCCGATGCCCGATTGTTTCATGCCGCCAAAGGGGGCGACGGCGGTGGAGATGATTCCGGTATTGATGCCCACCATGCCGTACTCCAGCGCCTCGGAAACGCGCCAGACCCTGCCGATATCCCGGCTGTACAGATAGGCGGCCAGGCCGGAATCGGTGTCATTGGCCATTCGGATAACCTCTTCGTCGGTTTTGAAACGGATGAGCGGCGCCACCGGCCCGAAGGTTTCTTCGCGGGCCACGGCCATGTCGGAGGTCACGTCGGCCAGGATCGTCGGCTGGAAGAAGTTGCCGCCCAGTTCATGCCGTTTGCCGCCCAGCACGATCCGCGCGCCTTTGCGAACGGCATCGTCGATGTGCGCCTCGACTTTCAGCACCGCGCACCGATCAATGAGCGGTCCTTGCTGCGTCTCGCCGGTGAGCCCGTCACCGACAATGAACTTCCGAACCCGCTGGGCCAGCGCCGCTGCGAAGGCATCGTAGATTCGATCGTGGATGTAGAAGCGGTTGGCGCAGACGCAGGTCTGGCCGGTGTTGCGGTATTTGGAGGCAAGGGCGCCTTCGATGGCCTCCTCCAGGTTGGCATCGTCAAACACAATGAACGGCGCGTTACCGCTCAGTTCCAGGGAAAGCTTCTTGACCGTTGCGCTGCATTGACTCATGAGCAGCCGGCCCGTTTCGGTGGATCCCGTGAAGGTCAGTTTGCGGACGAGCCGATGGCCGGTCAATTCGCGGCCGATGGCTTCGGCATCGCCGGTCACGACATTGAAGACTCCCGCCGGAATGCCCGCGCGCTCGGCCAGGACGGCCAGGGCCAGGGCTGAAAAGGGGGTTTGCTCGGCCGGCTTGACGATCAGGGTGCAGCCAACGGCCAGGGCGGGGCCCGCTTTGCGGGTGATCATGGCGGAGGGGAAGTTCCAGGGCGTGATGGCGGCGCAGACCCCGACCGGCTCTTTAACGACCACCACCCGCTTATCCCTGGCAAAGGTCGGGATGGTATCGCCGTAAACGCGTTTTCCCTCTTCGGCAAACCATTCGATGAAGGAGGCGGCGTAGGCGATTTCACCGCGGGCTTCCGCGATCGGCTTTCCCTGTTCGGCCGTCATCAGTCGGGCCAGATCCTCCTGGTTCTCCAGGATCAGGTCATGCCAGCGCCGCAAAAGCGCCGATCGCTCGGACGCCAGGCGGCTGCGCCAGGCCGGAAAGGCGGCGTGGGCGGCCTGGATGGCGCACTGAATCCGGGCCGCATCCAGCCGGGGAACCGTGCCGATGGCGACACCTGTGGCGGGGTTGGTGACGGTCAGCGTGGCGTCATCGGGAGGCCCGATCCACAGGCCGTTGACGTAGCACTGGCTACGGAAAAGCGTTGTGTCTTTCAGTGTGAGCATCGGCAGAAAACCCCCATCCGGGAAATGTTATCCAAGCACCCTTCAAAACACCTCTATTGCGTAGGCACAACGTGCGGGCAAGCACGCAAAACGAAACAATGAATAATGGCACAATTCCAGGCGATTGTCTATCCCCATTGACCGATCCCCGATCACCGATTACTGATTACTGATTACTGATTACCGGTCACTTATGAAAAATGGAGAGGACCAACTGCCGTTTATAGGTTCATTTGACCTCCTGCCTTTTACGTGCGAGCGCCTGGCCTTCGGCTGCGCCGCCGCCCCGCAGGCGGCCCAAGGCCTGCCGGATGCCGTGCCAGTCGCGCTGCCGCAGCCGGCGTGCGCCGTTCCGGATCAAGGCCAATACGCGGAAGAACCGGGCGGTCCCGCGGAGCAGGCCGACCCAGTTCAAGCGGCGCAGCGGAGCGGACATCAGCAGCCGGATCACGCCGTTGGGCACGTACTGAACCTGGAACAGGCGGAACAGCGAGTTGATGTATGTGAGCTTCGAGGAATGATAGTCCTTGCCGTAGATCTGCGAACGCTCGTCGCTGATCAAGCCCTCCTCGATGGCGCGTTCGGACAGCCGGGTGCCGGGGAAGAGCGTCAGCGAGAAGACCTCCAGGATGTAGGGTTTGGGAATCAGGAGCAGTTGGTGCAGCGTCTCCATCTGGTCGGCCTCGGTCTCCCACGGGTTGTCCACGATGTACTGATACGTCGGTTTGAAGCGATCCCGGAACCGGGCGACAATGCCCATGATGCGGAGGGCTTGCTCCGGGGTGCAGGCGCGTTGGAACACATCGCGCAGGATCCGCCGGCTGCCGGTCTGGATTCCGATGCCGGCCCGGCACATTCCCGCATCCACCAGCAGGCCCATTCGCTCCTCGGTGATCAGCGTCGGGAACATGCCGACGACAACGAACGGAAGGCCGATTTGTTGCTTGTAGGCGAGGCAAAACTCGCGAATCTCATCATCGTTGTCGAGGAAGAAGTCGTCCTCGATGATGATGCGCTGGATTTCAGGGAAGCGCGCGATGGCCTGCCTCAACTCCCCGACGAAATGCGGGATGCTGCGGCGGCGCACACGCCACTCCTTGCCGTAGAGCCTGCCCAGCGCGCTGTTGGCGCAGTAGGCGCAGCGGTGGCGGCACGAGCGGGACATGATGGCCCGGTAAGACACCCCCTGTTCATAGGTCACTTTCGCGAGGAATCGGAACAACAGCTCCCGGGTCATGGGCTGCAAACGCCCCTCGTGCAGCACGGTCTCGGAGTCCAGGTCATAGTCGGGGTAGGGATAGGCATCCAGATCCGTGGCGAGCGGGCGCAGGGGCGTGCGGATGATCGCGCCGCCTTCCCTGCGCCAGATGTTTCGGATCCCGGAGGGGTCGCCGCCGCCGGCCATCTTCCGGACCAGTTCAAGCAAGGCGTCCTCTCCCTCCCCCACGCAGACCAGGTCGGCGTGCTGCAGGCACTCCTCCGGACGGAGCGTCGGATGGACGCCACCCCAGATGATCGGCGCTGCGCCGGAGCGCCGGAGATGTCGCGTGATGCAGACGGCCGGATCGAAGTAGTTGCTCGTCAGGGAGATGCCGATCAGGTCACTGCCCTGCGCCAGCTCGGCCACCTGGTCCAGAACGGCGGCCGGGTAGCCGACATTGACGCCGGCCGATCCCCATCCCGCTTCCGCGCCGACCGGCGGCAGCATGATCAGCCTGGATTCGAACCCCGCCGCCTTCAGCACGGCGGACAACGTGCGGACCCCGCTGGCCGAGATCACGTTATAGGGCGAAATGAGTGTGATTGTGATGGCAACTTCCTATCTCGGGCTCCCGCCCGGCTTCTCGTGATCGTTAATCCATATCCATGTCCACAGGTCTCAATCCCGAAGGCAGCGGACGCTCATGGCATAGTCCTTGCACACGTCCCAACGATTGACCGTTCCGCCGCGAGTCATCTGCCGGATCCAGACCCGCATCGGCGAGGCCTCGGTGGAAGACCACCAGTATCCGAGATCGCCAATGCGGTAGAAGCACCCGTAGTTCATGCGTCCGCCGGGCAGGGCCGAAAAGCCGAATGCGTCGGAGCCCCGCCCCGCCGGCTTGCCGTCGACAAGTTCTCTCACCAGGCGACGGATCACCGCCGTGCCGCCCACCTCGGGCGCGGGCAGCTTTTCCCACCGGGGATGCCCGGATGCGTCGTGCCCGCCGTCCGGCGGCGAACCGGCCTGGCGACGCGATTTCAGCGCGGAACCGACATTGGACGCGGTGATACGCGTGTGGGTGCGGATCAGAAAGTCCGTCAGCGCGGACCATTCCCCGTCGCTGGGCAGATGCCATCCCGGAGGACTCGCCGCCATCGCCGCCGTCCAGTTATAGAGCACTCCGTAATGTTGATAGTTGGCGGTGGCTTTTGCCTCGCGCACGTCCCAGCCCTGGTAATCATAGACCCGGCAACGCGGAGAACCGTCCGGCGTCGTGGTGCCCGGGCACACGGCAGGCAGATACTTGAGGTTCTCGACCAGCCAGCACTGCCGTCCGATGCAAACCGTTCGATAGGCATTGCCGTCTCTGGGGTCGGTGAAAGTCGCCAGGTTCATAGTCTAGTTCCGGACGCAGCGGACGCTGAAACCGGCCGCTTTGTCGAAGTTGCTGCGGGTCACATCGCCGAACTCGTGGCGCATCATGCGGTACCAGGCGCGCGTCGCATCGTGCGCGGTGGCCGACCACCAGAACCCGTGAAAACCCAGCTCGGTGAATTGCCCGTAGGCAAAACGACCGCCCGGCAGGGCCGAGAAGCCGACAACGTCGGTGCCGGAATGCGGTTGCACGCCGACCGAAACAGACCTTCGCTCCGGCGGCGGGGTTTGGATGGATTCCCAGCGCGGATGTTCAGACGTGTCGAACTCGCCACCCAGCGGCGAATCGATCTGGCGGCGGGATTTGAGCGCGTTGCCGACGCCGTTCACATGCACCCAGTCATTCTCCAAACCGTACGTTGCCATCATGTACCCGACCAGTTGCGTCCACTCCTCGTCGCTCGGCAGATGCCAGCCGGGCGGACAGGCCTCCACCGCCGCCGCCCAGTTGTAGAGCACACCGTACGGGCGATAACGAGCCGCAGCTTTCGCCGCGCGGACCCGAGTTCCCCGGAACCCGCAAACATAATGATACGGGGCTGTGCGTGAAACGCATTCGATGCGCCTGCCGAGACGCATGATCGAGCGCCTGGCGATCGGCGACACGGTCGGCAGGTACTTGAGGTTTTCCGCGAGCCAGCACTGCGTGCCAATCTGCACAGTGCGGTAGGTGTTGTCGTCACGCGGGTCGGTAAAGGCGTTCTTGGCCATCGGATTCCTCAACGCTTTCCCCATTCAAACTCCCGATTCAACAGTGCACACAGCCGTGAATTCATCGGACGGTAGAAGGAACGCAGAATATCGGCCGTACCCGCCGGGATCGGTCTGTCATAAGCGGAAACATGCTCACGCTTGATGCTGAATTCAAAGGCGGGATCAATTTCCAGAAAGCGACACGTCGCCGCCAGGCTCGTCTCCGGGTTGCGCAGGAAATCGGCGTGATCCAGCACCAGCATGGCATCACGGGGGAAATAGTGGAAATAACTTTCCAGATGTTCCGCGTAGATACCGACTCTCACATAATTATACGGTCGGGTGCTTTGGCCCAGTTCGATGAGTTTGATCTCTGTTGCAATGGCATCCTCGAATGTCCTGCTTTCAGCCAATAGACGGTAGGTGGGATTCGATGAGTTGGCCAAGTTTCGATACATGTTCCAACTCGAATAGGCTCTGGCGACAGGGTCTCGCAGGATGGCAATGAGCTTCATTTTCGGATTATAATCATAGATTCTTTTAGGGCATTCAGGGAAAACCAGATAGGCAGGCGTGGCCTCAAAGGTCATCTTTCCATGAGCCAACCGATACGGCGGAGGAAACGAGCCGTGATAGGTCGAAAAATCGCCATACGCGATGCCGCCCTTGACTTGCTTGTCATGAAAAAATGCCATCTCCTTATTGCGGGGAGCGACAATTTTCGGATGTTGATTCAACATCGAGAAGAGGGCGGACGTCCCTGCTTTCTGCGCACCGATGATCAGAAAGGTGGGCTTCGAGCAATACCCCAGACGCGCCAGATTCTTCCTCAGCCTCCGGTAGAGTGGTCCTGCCAGTTTTCGTGCCATGGGTTCCATAGTCTTATGGGTTGATTGCGATAAACATCCGCAAGGTCTTTGACGGCGGGAGGATGGAAGTGGCGGACGCGGGGTTCATCAGTTGAACAGCCCCCTCTTCTGGCGGATCACCTTGGCGTATTCCTTGATCCGCATGATCAGATGTCCCGGATGCCGGAGCGAATAGAGCAGACCCCAGCGCTGCTGCGAGCGGTTCTGCCGCATCCGGGCGATCTCGCACCGGATGGAGTCCGTGTGCGCGAACCCGGTCTCTTTGTCGTATGCTTGCAGGGTGAACAGGACGTTCTCGAAATAGGCCTGGTACCCGCTTCGCCGCCGGCTGACTTCCAGTCCTTTTTCATGACGGCGATAGACCGACATGATCTCATCCAGGTACGCAAAGGGGCCATGGTGCAGGCACCACAGGCGGAAGAGCAGATCGCCGCACCATATCTTCAGCCGCCATTCCGGAAGGGTGGCGAGAATCTCCGCGCGCGCCATCAAGCTGGCGGTGGGCAGGGATTGCGTAGCGATGTCGTCGAAATCCAGCATCCTCGTGAACGGGGTCTCGAAATACAGGCGCGTCGCGGCCAGTCGCTCATTCAGAATCAGTGCGTTATGAAAGCACAGGGAGACCTCCGGGTGCGCCTCCATCAAATCCACCTGCTTCTGCAGTTTCAAAGGGTCGATCCAATAGTCGTCCCCTTCGAGCATCGTGTGGTACTTGCCCCGGCAGGCCTGATGGATGCGATAGCTGTTCATCTGGCCGCCGAGATTGGTGTCATGGAGCAGGGCGCGGATTCGATCCGGAAACCGGCGCGCATAGTCCGCCACGATGGCCCGCGTGCCATCTGTGCTGCAATCCTCGCCGACGATCACCTCGAAGGGAAACGTCGTGCGCTGCATCAGGATGCCTTCCAGACACTGCGCGATCCATCGCTCGTGGTTGTAGGTCGCCACCCGTACGCTGACTAACGGTTGTCCATTCATGACTCGTCATACTTTCTCATCGCCGCCCGTATCTCTTCCCACCGCGCCGGGGTGGCCCGGACCGTATTCGCCGCATCGAAGGATCGCGGGCCGACGTAGTCGCCGGGCAGGGCATGACCCAGCCCGGCCATTTTCTCCGTCAGTGCGGCCCAGGCGGCGGCCGGGTCGCGGCAGAAGTCCTCATACTGGATCGTCCAGGCCCTGGCGGGCGCGAGGTTTGCCATTCCCGCATCTGTCGCCTCGCGGATGAAGTGGATTTGCCCGGCCACCTGCTCGACCGGCGGGAGGTCCTTGAGCCAGGCGTATTCCGGCGGCTTGAAGGAGTACCACAGCGCCTCGGTCCCGAAGTACCGCTTCCGGCCTTCGAGCATGGACTGGACAACGTAGGCGGGATCCCGCTTCAAGTTGACAAACAGTACCGGGTCGAATGCGCGGTCCAGAAACGGAATGTGCCAGTTCAACAGCATGGCCTTCAGCGCCAGCGGCTTTTCCAGAGCCACCTCCAGCGTCGCGAGCTCGCGGTTGAGCTTGGCCACGTCCACGCGGGCGAGAGCTTCCGGCGGCACGACATCCGCCTCGGGGCGGAGCGGGAAGAAGCGCCGCCAGAAATACCAGAATTCGTGGGGCGCCAGGGCGCCCGTGGTCTTGCCCAGGGTGGACGTGTAGGGGCGGGTCTTCCTGAAATCGGAGATCTCCCCGCCGATGTCGTTCTCGATCAGGATCTGCTGAATGCGCGCGCCGAGGTACGGAGCGGCATAGAACCGGGAGATGACGTTGGTGGGATACCCCCACTGTCCACTCTCGGCCAGCCATTGCATGAACAGGGTCGTCCCGCTGTGCGGCGCGCCCATCAGCAGCAGCAGCGGAAACCGGGGCCGGGCGTATTTCCGGCTAACCTCCTCCTGGCAGGACGCCAGAAGCCCGTTCAGCTCCTTCAGCAGCGCTTCCAGCTTCTCGTTGCGGCGAAAGTCGCCGACACGGGGATCGGGGGTCGGTGTCATGAGCCTCCCAGCCATATGAGTATATTGACAATAAACTGGAGATTGTCGCCCTGGCCCAGCAATCCCACGCCGGGAAATGTGGTGCCGGGCGAGCCGATGAAACCCGAATCGGCAGTCACCACCACGCGTCCGCCCGCGAGGTCCCGATCCAGCGCCACGGCAAGACAGCGCGATGCCGGCGAACGCCCGTCGCGATGATCCACCAGGGTCTGCGGGAGGAAGGCCAGCGGAGCGGCAGGCCCCGTCCGGATGCTGGCGCAGTTGTTGATCACCAGGGCGCGCACGGGATTCTGCGGCGGGATGCCGGCAAGCGCGGGATGATTCAGATTCAGGTTTTCCGCGCGAATTTCCACGGGCCGGCCCCATTCCGGGGCGGCAAAGAAGGCGTTCTCAAGCTCGACGCCGAACCGCCGGGCCAGCCGGGCGTCGCTGGCGGTCAGGTCGGGATAGGGCCGCCCGGGGATGTCCCCGTGATTGGACATCAGCAGCAGGCCGCCGCCGCTTCGCACGAAATCCGCGATGGCCCCGATCTCCGCCTCGGCGTAGTCGGCTTCTGCCGGCTTCCGGGTCGTCAGCAGCAGCACGTCCTGCCCCTTCAACGTGTCGGCGGAGAGGGCGGCAGGCGGCGCAAAATCGACCCGGACGCCGGGGAGCGCCGCGAGATTCTCCAGCAGGGTGGCCAGGCGGCGGCCGTCGTGGAGATGGACGCGGGCCTGCAAGCTCAGGCTGTCGATCAGAAGGTTCATGTCAGGGCCCCCGCCGGGCGCTCGCCCACGTTTTCGCGCTGCTGGTCGAGGTGCGCCTTGATGGCTTCCGGTGCGTTCCACATCATCACGTCGATGATGGACAAGCCCGGCTCGAATTGGAATGGCCGGCAATCGTAGGTCATGGGCGTGAACGCTTGAATCTTCAGCCGGATGCCATGCGCGGCGTACTTCGCCGCGTCGAACAGTCCCGCCCCGCCGGCGGCATTGACGTAAGCGTCGGCGCCAAGCGCATGCGAGATCCGCAGCGCCCAGTCGCCCGGGCCTTCGACCGGCCCGAGCAGGGCCAGGTTCATGCGTGAGAACACGCGAAACGGGGTGGCGATGCCGAGGCGCCGGCAGGTCCGCTCGGTCATCAGGGTGTTCGTTTCCGCCAGGTTGGAGCCCGTGTCCGCGAAACAGGTTTCCAGGAAGCCCATGACGTCCGCGTAGAACGGCGCAGCTTTCCGGTAATGCTGCAACTGCCGCAGGACGCGGCCCCGCCAGTCGCAGTCCTCCGCCGTCTGGATCTGATGGATCGGGGTTTCGCGGCTGTGCTTCTTGATCGGCACGGTGATGTATTGCCATCCGGACGTCGGGTGGAGGATACGGTTGCGGTTGACCCACTGGTGCCGCATGTACTGCGCGGTATCGAACACGATCCACTCGTCCACCCGGTTGATCAGATCGAAATGACCCAGGTAGGGGAAGAAATAGGGCTGCATGATGCCGAGTTTCATGGGGTGGCGCGCGGATCGTCCTTACAGGATGTTGTCCTTCTCGAAACGGTCGAAATCCGGGGTGATCAGAGGGGCTATCTTGCGGTCGTCGCCCTGGTTCGTCACCGGATACGACGAGGCCCGGAACACGCCGGTGCCATAGTACCCGTCCTCGAAGCACAGCAGCGTGCTGGCGGCGTAGTCCTCGCGCGGCGTCCCCCCGATGGTCCCGCGGAACGTCCGTTGCGGCACATACTCCTGCAGAACCATGGAATCGGCCCGGCCGGAAGCGAACAACGCCTCCCACTCCGCCGCGCCGGTGAGCGGCCCGGCATGGACGTCGATGCTCATCCCCTGGTTGGTCGGCTTGATGATCCACCGGTCCTTGTTCCGCCGCGCCTCGGGCCAGATCTCCGGGGTGAGGTGGCGGGTGTAGGTGGGAATCAGGTGGGGCCGGAACTCGTCGCGTTCCGTCGCGGTCAGTGCCTCCCGCATGAACCCGTCGTGATGCAGCAGCGCGAAGAACCGCTTGTCGTGGATCAGGAAGACGGTCCGCAGGTCGTTCAGCAAATTCGAGCGGACCAGCGCCGCGAGGGTCTCCGGCGGAAAGGCGCACAGCTCCTCGTGCGAAAGCTCCCCGATCACGGCGGCGTTTTCGAACCGGTGCGTCGCGGCCGGGACGTCGGCGGCCGGGATCTGATCGACGGGGAATCCGGCGGCCTCGAAGACCGGCACGAAGAACTTGGATTCGTTCTTGGCCGTGTTCCATCCCTGCAGGACGCAGACCCGGTCGAACGGCCCGAAATAGTCCATGAGGTGGCCGAAGAACGGTGTGTAGACGTCCGTCTTGCGAATGCCGGGATGCCCGGCCAGATACTCGTCCGCCAGGTGCGACAGGACGCCGGCCCGGAAGAAGCCGTTCAAGGCGAAGCGGCAGGTGGTCTCGATGAGGCGGATGCGGTTGTCTTCGCCGATGATGAAGTCCGTGCGGTAGGTTCCGGGCCGGTAGGGCCTGGCTCGCGTCTGCGCGAGGATCTCACGAACGCGCTCGGGCACCGGCATCAGATCGCAATAGCGGTCGTAGTCCTCCGCGAAGTGACGGATGCTCTTCAAGTACAGTTGCTGAATCCGCTTCAGGCGGGCGTTGGTTTCCGGGCGGATGGCCAGCGGCACGTCGTAGGTCCACGGGCGGAAGTGCTCGCTCGCGGCGGGTGCATGCTGACGAAATCCATGATAGAGTGCGGCCCCGCGTACGCTCACATTCGAAATCCTTTATCCTTCACGCCGGATCGACCCGTTCTGCTCCGGGGAACAGCCGCCACACCCGCGTCAATCATGCGATTCTACCCTCCGTGCAGCAGGGTCTGTATCTTTGCACAGGTGGCCGCATCCGTCAATATTTCGATTGGGACTGGGGTGTTTGCATCGGTTGGCAGGCGACCCCTGCAGTTTACGCTGAACCATCCAGTGCAGCGCCGTCCAGGGATTGCGCTTGATCGGCTCTGCCGCGCTGCCGATCATCCAGCACCGCTGCTTGCAGGCGGCGACGTCGCGTCGGACCGCATCCGCCTCGGGCCCGTTCCAGATCTCCTCGAACCGGCGATGCTTGAGGTTGCCCAGGCTGCGCTCCATGACGTTGCAGGGGCGGATCTCTCCGAACGGGTCCAGGAAGAACGACTCGCGACCCATGGCGCAGGGGAGCAGGCGGGGCTCGCCCCGGATGTAGCCGGCGAGCCCGTGATTGAAGTAGGCGCGGAACCAGTCCTTCGGACGCCGGCTCCGCAGCAAGGCGTCGATCAGCTTCTCCAATGCCGCAACGGCGGCCTCGGGCCGCTCGAACCGGTTGTCCATCTTGTGAAAATAGAAGGAATTGTGCACGGCCGCCGTGGCGAATTCGAGGCCCATCATTTCCGCAAGGGTATGCAGGTCGAGGAGGTCCGAGATGTTGCGATCGGAAACCGTGATGCCGAACCCGATGTCCTTCAGCCCCTGCCGATGCAGCGCCAACAGCGTCCGGAGCCCGTGGTCGAACCCGTCGGGCAGCCCGCGCAGAGCGTCGTTGGCTTTCGGCAGGCCCTCGATGCTGACACGGACGCCGATCCAGGGATGCTCGCGCGCGACCTCGAGAATGCGATCCGTGAGATAGCCGTTGGTGCTGATCACGACCCGCCGCGTCTTCCCGCGCAGGACACGCAGCAGTTCGGCCAGGTCGTCGCGCAGGAACGGTTCCCCGCCCGTGACATTGACCGTGGGGATGTTCGGAAGCTTGGCCAGTTCGGCGACGCCGATTTCCTCCTCCGGCCTGGAGGGATGCTGCCAGGTGTTGCACATGTGGCAGCGCGCATTGCACCGGTAGGTGACGACAATGCTGGCAAACCGTATCGTGCCGGTTCTGCTATTCATGGTTGGCCTTTCCGCGGAGCATATCCTGGTAGGCGATCTCGAAGGCATCGGTGATCCGATCCCAGGAAAACCGCTCGCGGACGCGGACGGAGGCCCGCGCCCCGTACGCGCACGCCGCGGCGGGATCGTCCAGCAGCGTCTGCAGCTTGGCGGCCAGGTCCCCGGCATCGTCCCGCCGGAAGGTCAGGCCGGCGTCGGCCAGGCCTTCGACGTTCTCCGGAATATCGCTGACCAGGCAGCAGGTGCCGTAGCCCATCGCCTCCAGCAGCGAGAGGGACAGCCCCTCGAGGTTGGACGGCAGGACGTAGATGCGGGCGTGTCCGTAGAGCTCTTCGAGCCGCCGGCCCTCGACGAAACCGGGCCAGACGATCCGCGGGTCATTGCCGGCCAGCCGGCGCAGTTCCTCGCGATAGGCATCGGTATCGGGCGCATGGCCCGCGATCACGAGCCTGTCGGTCGTGGCCAGCCGGCTGAAGGCCTCAACCAGAAAATGGGCGCCCTTTTCGCGCACGAGCCGGGAAGCGAAGAGGATGTAGCGCCGGGGCTCCAGCCCGAGCGCGAGAATTTCGCGGGGCTCCGGCGCCGTCTTCACCTCCGCGCCGCCGGGGATGAGGCTCGGCGCGATGCCGTAGTCTCTCTGAAAGTAGTCGCACTGCGTTTGCGAGACCGCCGTGAAGTGGCGGTTGCACCGCACCGTGGCGCGCTCCAGGAGTTTCAGGACCGCCGATCCGAGGCCCGACCAGCGCGCGCGCTGCCACTCGATCCCGTGAAACTGGACCAGCGTGGGCTTGCCGCACAGCCGGGTGAACCCGCCCATGACGCCGGCGGCCACGGAATGGAGATGGACCACGTCCGCCCACGGCGCCAGCCCGGCGTGGATTCCCGCCGCCAGCCCGGCGCTCAATTTCTCCGCGGCGGCGAAGGGCAGGCCGGGCACGCCGATGACGCGCATCCCCTTGTGCCACGGGTCGACGCGGCCGTAATGCCGCATGGAATAGACGCGGACACCGTGCCCGCGCCGGACGAGTCGCGCGCCGAGTTCCTCGGTGTAGCGCTCGATGCCGCCGCCCCGGGCGATATGCTTAACCACGACAAAGGCAATGTTCATAGATCGCCAGCAGCCCCTCCAGATGCCGATCAGGGGAGAAATCCGTCTCCGCGCGGCGGCGGGCCGCGCGGCCGAGTTGCACCCGCAAGGCGCGGTCGCGCGCCAGGGTTTCCAGCCGGTCGCGCAGGGCGTCCGCATCGCCCGGAGGAAACAGCAGGCCGGTTTGACCCGGCACGACGAGCTCCGGGATGCCGCCCAGGTCCGCGCCGACCACGGGCTTGCCGTGGGCAAAGGCCTCCAGCACGCTCACCGGGGCGTTTTCGCACCACTCCGAGGGCATGACGAGAAACGCGGCCGCGCAGTATTCGCGGGCCAGGTCGGCGCCGGAACGGTAACCGGCGAAGGTCACACGGCCGCGCAGCCCCTCCCCGTCGATCTGCTCCTCCAGTGCGCCGCGCAGGGGTCCCTCGCCGACGATGCGCAGGGGAACGTCCAGGGGCTTCAACGCCCGCAGAAGCGTTTGCAGCCCTTTTTCCGGCGAGAGGCGTCCGACATACAAGGCGCCGACCCCCTCCCCGAAGGACGGCGCGACAGTTTCGGTGGCGACGAAGTTCGGCAGGTGAACCAGCCGCCCGGGCGCATAGCCGTTCTCCAGGAACCGCCGCAGCAGGTAGCGGCTGGGGCAGACCAGGCGCCGCACGCTGTCGTATTTATGCCCCCAGGCGGCGAAGTAGGCCTCCGCCGTGTAGATCGCGGAGGCGGCCAGGCTGGACTTGTGGCAGCGCTTGAGCAGGCAGTGGTAAAACCGGCCGCCGGTGCAGGCCGCGCACACCCGGCCCCGGTCGAGCCCGAGATACGACGGGCAGATGGGCTTGTAGTCGTGCGCGGTCATGACCACGGGGAGGCCCGCCTCCCGGGCCGCATCGAGCACGGCGGAGGTCAGCCCGCCGTAGATGTTGTGGGCATGCAGCAGGCCGGGGCGCGCGACGTCCAGAAACCTTCGGAAGGACCGGCCGATCGCGGGATTGTAGATCACGCGGCATGCGTGGCGCCACTTGCCGAGGCCGCGGAGGCGTGCGAGGTCGACGCCCTTCGGATAGAGCGCCGCGTGTGTCCGCTCGATGTCATCGGGTCCGCGGCAGCCGAAGAAGCAGGCCGTATGGCCCCGCCGGCGCAGCAGGGCCGCCTCCTCGAACATCACGCGCTCCGCGCCGCCGCGGAGATAGAGATGGTTGTTGAGAAAGCAGACCGGCATCATGACGCCGCCTCCGAAGCCCGGTCCGCGCCGACCAGAAACAGGGCGAACAGGCTCATGACGAGGAAATTGTCGAAATTGTTTTCGGTGAAGGCGTAGACCGCCATCATCACGGCGGGCCCGCGGGCCATCGGCGCGGCGCGCCGGTAGAGGATGACCCAGACGGCGAGATTGGCCAGCAGGCCCAGCGCGCCCACTTCGAACAGCAGGCGGAGGTAGTCGTTATGCGGCAGATTTCCCAGCAAGACCCGGCTGGAACCAATCCCGCGGCCGATGAGCCATGAACGCACGCCGGACTGGCGGTAGTCCCGCAGCACCTCGCGCCAATGGTACAGCCGCCAAAGCGCGGACGTGTTTTCAACATTGCCGGACGCCGTGCCCACCTCCCAGAAATTGATGTCGCCATCCGTCAGGACGTCGTCGATGTTTTGCTGGACAACGCTCACCTTCGCCCAGAGCGGTCCGATGAGCGGCTGATCCTGCAGGGTCGCCGGATCGGCAGTCCGCAGCGCCGCCAGCGCGACCGTGCCCAGCAGGACCGCCACGCCCAACGCGCCTGCCGCGCGTTTCGCCAGGCGTGTGTGCAGCAGGACGGCAGCCAGGCCGGCGGCGTAGCCCAGAAAGGCCCCGGACGTGCCGGAGAGGAGAATGAGGCCCAGCACGAACGCGTGGACCCCGACGATGAACCTGCGCGTGTCCCGCGCGTGATCCACAAAGAACAGCAGGCTCATCGCGACCAGGGCGAAGTTGTTGGGATTGGAGAAGAACCAACCTTCGAGGCGGTCGGCCGGCAAGCCCGGAGCGAGGCTGGCCAGCAGCACGAAGACGGTCGCGCCGATGCCCCACCGGCGTTCGGGTGCACGATAGAGCGGGGGCAGACGGAGCGAAGCCCCCGCGAAAACGACAAAGAGAAGGGCGTAGTACTTGACGGCATAGTCCTTGGACGCAATGTCCGCCCCCGTCACACCCGCCACCCACGCCGTCGCGGGAATCAGGAACGCGAGCAGCAGCGAGACCGTCAGCCGGGTCAGGGGGACGGGCAGAAGCCGCGGTGCGGCATGTACCGCGAGCAACCCCAGGAATAAAACGGCGCCGACCAGCTGCCCGCCGGCGTCGGCCAGGTCGTTCAGGAAGGTGAGCAGCACATACAAGCCGTAGGCCGCCATGATGGGGCCCCACGGCGTAAGTGATCGGGGGCGGGGCGTGCCGGGGGGAGAACGGGCGAACCCGTCCGCGGCACCGGAGTCCGCTGCTGGATTGCAGGCCGCCATCACTCCTCCCGCGTTCACGACTCCGCCGTATCCGAACGCGCGCGGTCCCGGGGCTTGCGCCGATTGGTTTTTTCCGCGCCCCCCCCTGCCGGCGCGTAGGCCTTGTAATGCCGCTGGTAATGATAGTACGGGCTGTAGGCGCCGTACAAGGTCTTCGACACATCCAGGTCGTTCACCACCAGCGCGGTGTTGAGAATGCCCGATTCCCGGAACCGTTGCAGGGTGTGCCAGGTCAGCCGCTTGCGGCTGACATCCGCCCGCGCCACCACCAGCGTGATGTCGGCCAGCGGCGCGAGCACCAGCGTGTCGCTCACGAGCCCGAGCGGCGGGGCGTCGAGCACCACGTGATCGTATTTCGTCCGCGCCCAGGCAATCAGCGTCTCCGCCAGCGCGCCCAGCGCCATCGCCGGGTTGCCCTGGCTCATCGGCCGGCTGGCGATCACATCCAGGTTCGGGCAATCGGCCACCGGGACGGGCAACCCGGATATCTGCGGCTCGTCGCCGGACTGGAAATGAAGCAGGTCGGCCCGCCCGGGCGGAAGGGGAAAGATGCCGGCCAGTTGGGGCCGGCGGAGGTCGAAGTCCACGAGCAGGACGCGGCGCCCTCCCCGGGCCAGGACCGCCGCCAGGTTGCAACTGGTCACGGTCTTGCCCTCGCCGGGAATGGAGCTGACGATCAGGATCACCTGCGACCGCGCCTTGAACTGGGGCGAATTCAGCAGGTTGCCCAGCCCCGCGAACGCTTCGAAGAGTTCGCCGAACTGGTTCCGGATCGACGCGGTTGCGATCGCCGTCCGATCGGCGTGCCGGACGTGCGGCACGACGGCCAGAATCGGCACGCCGCGGCCTTCCAGATCCTCCGGTCCGGCGATCCGGTCTTCCAGGAAGTCGGTGGCGACGATCAGGGCCAGGCCGCCCGCAAATCCCAGCAGCAGCGCCAGGGGCAGCACGCGGATCGGATCGGGATGCACGGGTTTGATGGGCGTTGTCGCCGGCTCGACGATTTTCACCATGGCCGTGTTCTCGTCGGCCGCCAGGCGGGCGTCCTGAATGCGGGCCAGCACGCCCCGGTACGATTGGTCGGCCGCGTCGCGGGATCGCTCCAGCGCGGCCTGCCGGGTTCTCCGCTCCACCGCCTGCATCTCCAGCGTGGCGGCCATCTGGATCTGCTCATCCTTCCTGCGGCGCAGCATCTCCGCCTGTTCCGCCGCCAGCGCGTGATTGGAGACCACCGTCGCCTTGACCCGCTCAAGGGCCTTCAGCGCTTCCTCGCGGTACAGTGTCACCGCATCGTCCTTCGCCCGCACTTCGGGATGCTTGGGCGTTTGCGTGCTCAGCAGGCTGTTCCGCTCCAGAACGGCGGTGCGCCACCGATCCATCCAGGTGCGGATCTCCTCCACATGGGGAATATCGCCCGGCAATTCGGCGGCGTTATCGAGGTCGAGTTTCATATCCCCGATCCGGGTCTGCAGGGCGCGCGCGAGAGATACGCGGTTTTCCGCCTCGACGAGGGCCAGATTGATCTCCCGCAATGCATCTTCCACGGTCTTGCGCTGGCTTTCCAGTGCGTCGATCTGAAACTTCTGGCGAAAGGCCAGCAGCGCATCCTCCGCCTTGAGCAGTTCGCTGCACTGGAGATCGGCCTGGGCTTCCAGCCAAACCACGGCCGCGTCGGAACTCGTCCGGTTTTCGTCGAACGCACTGGCCTCCGCCGCGGCGGCGAACGCGTTGCACGCGGCGGCGGCGACCGCCGGGTCGGCATGCTTGAACTCCGCGAGAATCAGGCGGGATCGACGGACCAGCGTGACCTCCAGCGCCTTCATGAATTGCTTCAGCCGTCGCTCGCGCAGGAGTTCGGCGCTGGCCGCGGAGGCGGGGGAGGGCGGCGCGAAGGCGCCGGGCAGGGCGGCATCCAGCCGCCCCAGGGCCGCCGTGAGCATCGTGCGCCCCTTGAACTTCTCGAGGCGCGTGCTGAAGACCTCCGCCGACTGCTGGGCGCCCGCCTGTTCATCGATGATCGCGGCCTGCTGCGTCATGATGCGGGGCCGCCTCACGCTCAGTTCGATCAGGCTGTTCGCCACGTAAACCTTCTCGGCGTTCCTCAGGTAGCCGAACGCGGCAACCACGGCGAAAACCAGCACCAGAAACAGGATACGCCACTTGCGCAGCAGACGGACGGGATCCAGCAAGGCCAGGCCGGACGACGGTGCGGCGCCATAAAGATTGCCGCCATACAAGGGGGCGGCATGCTGCGATGCCGGTTTTTGCTCGACAGGTTGTTCTGCACTCACAATTCATCCTCCATCTCAAGAAAACACCGCATGGGCCCGGTCCTTCCCGGTTGGCCGCGCCCGCCCCGCGCACTTCGGCAGCACGGACAGAACGGCCACCCACGTCCACAGGATCGCCGGACAGCGAAAAGGCAGATCGATCAGGCTGAACGCCACCACCAGCAGCAGACCGGCGCAGGCCAGCGTGTAGACGGCGCCACGCCGGACGTCCCGGCGCAGGCACGCGGCGACCAGAACGCCGAGCGCCAGGGTCATCAACCCGCAACCCGCCAAACCGAACTCGACCAGAAACTGAAGGGGATCGTTGTGCACGCTGGCCCAGCCCGGACTGTAGGCCCGTTCCTTGTTGTGTTCCGGCGACAGGTAAAACGCCGCCAGATACCGGAATCCCCATCCGCCCGTTCCGTAGATCGGATGCGCGCGGAATACCTCCCAGCCGGCCTTCCAGAGGATCGGACGCACGGACAAATCCAGATTCACCTGTTCCACGGCCGGGATCATCTGGGCCCGGAAAAGGCGTTTCACGGCAAATTCCCCGCGAATGGCCTCGCGCCCCAGACCGGCCACCGCGAAATACAGCACGACCCCGGCCGCAACGGTGGCCGCCGCCAGGTACAGACGATTCGCCGGCCGCAGCGCCCGCCAGCCGCGCGTGATCCCGTATCCGGCAATGAAGGCGGCCAGCACCCACGACAAAATCATTCCCGCGCGGCTGAGCGAGAGGTTGGCGCCGGTCAGGCACAGCGCCAGCGCCGATCCCAGCGCCCAGGCGCGGCCGCGGTTGAATGTCCCGGCGGGGCGGAAGACCTCGCGAAACAAGAGACCGGCCGCCAAAGCACCCACCATCACCAAATAGGCCGCAGCATGATTGGCGTACGGAAACGATGCGAAGAACTCGCACGTCAGCGGAATCGTCCAGAAAATCGCCCTTGTTCCGCTGAGAAACTGAATGATGCCGAACGCAGCCAGCACGCCCCCGCCATAGGCCAGTCCGTGGGCAATCCGCTCCGCCCCCTGCCGTGTCAGGCACGGCGCCCGCAGGGCCAATCCCAACGCCCACGCCGGAAAGAACCAGTACAGCATCTCGACCGCTTCGGGGCGGGTGAACGCCCAGGGCCACCCCGGACGCCTCGGCGGCGCGTAGGTCCAGCGGTTGAACGCCACGTCGTAATACGATCCCCGACCCGCGTTCCAGCATTGGAGACCGAGATAAAGCAGAAAAGACAAGCCCGACCAGAAGAAGAGATCCCGGACCCACCAACCGCGCATGGCCCGGGATGCTCCGTCCGCCGGAACGTGGCCGGCCGTCAGGGTCAGGATCAGCAGCCCCCCCGCCGCAAGTCCGAAATAGGGCAGGTCCCCGACGCGCAAGGCCGCGAAAGCCCACGCCGCCGCGCCCAGGAACAAGCCAATAATGCGAACCAGGCGTATTTCGGCGGGGCATGCCGGCACGAAGCCAGCCTCAGTGGAATCGCGCTTGCGCTTCATTCCAAGCGACGTCGAACTCAAGGTTGGCCATCCTGGGACGTCACAACGCACAATACCGATCAGTTTCGGAAGGGCAAGACCAGCGCGAGCCGCTTGGCTTGCAGCGGGATTCACTTACAGGGTTTCGCCTTCATAGAGATTTGCCTTCAGCGGATTGCCGTCCGGACCCACCGGCGGCGGACTGTCCTTGGTCGTCTGGCCGAAGCCCTGCGCCAGCCGCGCCGTCTGGTAAGCCGCCCCGAACGCCTGGGCGATCACCCCGCCATCCGTACCGCCTGCCGCGGCAATGGCGCCTTGAATCGAGGAAACCACCTCCGGCCGGGTCGTGACGGCCTCGCAACCGGCCAAAGCGGTTCCCAGCGCATCGGCAAAGGCCATGCGCATCTCGACCCCAATCGCGCCAACCGCTTCGCTGATGATCGCGGCGATGTGCACCGCGCTGTCGGAGGGTGCACCCGCCGTGATCGCCTGGGCTACCACAAGCTTAACGATTTGCGCCGCCTGCGCAGCGCTGGCATCCTGGAGCAACGCGGCCAGGTTCGCACCCGGATCGGCCGCCGCCGCCGCAATCTGCGCTTCGGTCGGCTGGGTATATGCGCCCTGAACTGCAACCGGAAGAAATACGGCCAGCATCCCGGCCAGACACCCTGCTGTTAATTTTTTCATGATTCCCTTCGCTTCCTTTCTTGTCTGTTCGTACGGCGACAAAACGATTGTGCAGAGGGTCAATACCGCAACTGCAGGCCAATCCCCAAACGGGTCTGGTCGAAATCGCCGAGGGTCGAGTCCGTAAACTCATGGCTCAACTCGGTATACACCTTCATGAACCGGGCCGGCATCTGGTAATCCGCCCGAGCCCGCAGCGCAAAACCCTTGTCTTCCCGATCCACCGAGGCGTCGCCGACGCGGACCGGGTCGATGTAGTCGTCCACGCGATAGGCCGCATTCGCCGAAAGATCGATGGACGGCGTCATCCGGAACGATCCGCCAATCCAGAAGATTGTGAACTCGGCGGCATTTTCCTCGTACAGCGGCGAAAGCTGGTACCCGTTGCGAGCCCCGGCCTGCAGGGTCACCTTGTCCGTGGTCTTCCACGTGGCGCCAACGTCGAAATTGAACCCCGACTCGTCGTCAAGATCGTCCGGGCGATCATACAACTGGGCGCCCACGCCCGCCTTCAGGCTCACTTTCGCCGTGCGCCGGGTCACAACGCCCAGCCGGGCGGCATAGTAGCCGGCGGAATTGTCGAAGTCGTCGTACTCTTGCACACCGCCAATCAGCGTCACGAGTCCGGCGGTCTTGTCCCTGAATGCGTAGACCGTCTCCTGTTGGAACAGATGGCTGGAAAGATCTTGCAGGGCGGCATCGCGGTAGTCCACGGCGTCGAAGCGGTAGCCCAGATCCATCGCCAGCTTGTCGGTCAGGTTGCGACCCGCCGATATCCCCGCCTGGCCGACATCGCGGCGGGAACGGGCCACCGCATCCAGCACGGAGTCGGCCGACACGCCACCCACGGAGGTCTCCGCCCCGTAAACGTCGATATCCTCCACGCGCCGCAAGGCCAGATCGCCCTGCAGAAGGATGCGATCCTTGTCCCCGTACTTCACCCGGAACAGGCCGCCCTCCGCCTCGAAATCCCTGTCATCCGCGTCGACGTAGGATCGCGAGGAGAAAAACCCCAGGGCGTTGGCGTCCAGGTTCAATGCCGTATATCCAGACCGAAGCCCGACAGAGGCGTCGAGAAATACATCTTCATCCCGGTCCCGGTCGTCTTCGTAGAACCCGCCCAGAGACAGAAACGGACTCAGGGACAACCGTCCGGCATGTATGCCGTCCCCCGGCGCCGCAACTGCACTGGCCGCAAACGCTGCGACCAGCCAACCGCCGACTACCCACTTCTTGCGTTCACTCATCATGTTCAATCTCCTCTGCTCTGTTTCGCCTGTCATCACGCGATGCACCCCCGCGGGTTGGCGGGGCCCATCGCTGTCGCCTAAAACACCAGTTCCGGCACGAAGACCACGTCCTCAGGCAACAACACAATGTCATGATCGACGCGGCCTCGCGCCCCGACCGATCTCAGATTGATCTCATAGGTCTCCGTCTGCCCCGACACCGTTCGCCGCGTGATCCGGATGGCCGTGTCCTTCGCGCTCGTATCCAGACCGCCCGCCTGCTGAATCGCACCGCTCAACGTCATGTCGCGCGTGGGCGGAATGCTGACCTGGCCGGGCCGCTTGACCCGCCCGAGCACCGTGACGTATCCCCACGGAGAGATTCCCTCCCGGTTGTCGTCCCGGACGAATTCCACCATGACCTGGGGGTTGACATAATAGTCCCGGTAACTCTGCGTGAGCCGTTCGCTCAACCGGTCCAGAGTCATTTTCTCCACCGAAATCGTTTCCAGCAGCGGCAAAGACAACGTATTGCTCTCCGAAATCCGCCGGCCGACCTCTTCAATGACCTTCTTGCCGCCCACGACCACCGACACATTCACCACCAGTCCGGGCCGCAACTCGGCATAGTTCGCGTGCGCACGCACCCCATCGGACACGGACACGGGTTGGATATCTGCAGCCGGTTCGGACACGGGTTGGATATTCGCAGCCGGTTCGGACACGGGTTGGATATCCGCAGCCGGTTCGGGCAAGGGCTGCGCCCCCGCAACCTCAGGCGCCGGGTCGAAGGCAAGAACCTGGACCTCGTATTGCTCCGGATCGTTGGAACCCCCCATCCCGGCGGCAGCCCGCTCCCGTCCC
>CAZQKI010000045.1:22149-27016 GCA_964592855.1 uncultured Lentisphaerales bacterium | reverse complement strand
CGCCATGCATGGGCGATTCTCGCTGCCCCAATTCGGAAAACGGCGGTTTCAACGGAAGGGGAACGCGGCCCTCGGGGCGCGACCACGCCAACCAACGAGGAACGATGGACTATTGCGTGGACAGCAGCAGGGGCTTCACCTCCGGGTCGGGTCATTCCCCGGACAGCGCCTGGCTGAGCTCATGCCTGCGCGCCGAATGGGTTGACGAGTCGGACGTCCGCCTTGAGAAAGTCGTTGGTGTTGCGCGTGACCACGGTCAGCCGGCACGTCAACGCCGATGCGGCGACCATGCTGTCCTTGATGGGCATGGTCCGACCCGCCGCCCGCAGGTCGGCCAGCAGTTGCGCCCAACGCAGCCCGGTCTCGGCAGTCCAGAGAACGCACGCGATACGCCCGACGCCCTGGTCAAACCACCGTTCCAACCGCTTGCGCCGCGCGCCGTTGGGAAGCAGCAGGATGCCAAAACGGATTTCGCCCAAGATGATCGGATCGACCGCGAGTTCGGCTTCGTTGCGCCGCAGCCACGCCACGACGCCTGGGTCGGGTGTCGGCTTCGTTGCTTCACTGAGGACGTTCGCGTCTACAAGGTACCGCATAGGCTGTCCGTGTCCTCCGAGCCGACCGACGCGAAGAAACCTTTCTCCGGGCAGGCGAGCAGCCAGTCGACCAGACCTTCGTTCACACGAGGCGCCTGCAGCAGCAGGCGATACTCGCCCTGGTCGACCCGCTCGACATTGAACCGCTGCCCCGCCCGGAGACCATCCCTTCGGCGCATCTCGGCCGGCAAGACAAGCTGCCCGCGGCTGGAGAGAGTTGTGTTCATGGGAAGTAAGATAACGTCTTATTTAGCGACCGTCAAGTGCGGAACCTGTTTTCCCACGCCACTTCGTCCTAACTTTGTCGACAAAGCTCGCGACAAAGATTCCGGGGATTACTCGCAACGCTCAACGCTTGTCTCCGGCGCCGTCTCGCGGTATGCTGTTGTCATGTCTACCGACCGTCGTCTCATCGCCCTGCTTCTGGTTGCCGTCAGCCTTGGCGGCGGCGCGGTTTTGGCGCAAACCCCCGCCGGGAGCGCCGTCACCAACCCGCCGCCCGTGCAGTTGCTCGCGCCCCTCCCCACGAACGCCATTCCCGTTCTGTTTCCCACGAATGCCGTCCCCGTGTTCGCGCCGACGAACGCCGTTCCCCCGACGGCGGCGACCAACCCGCCTTCCGGGTCCGCAACGTCCACGCTGGAGGAGACGCAAGGCGTCTACGAGGACATTGCGCTGATGACCGAGGCGATGCTGCTGGTCCGCCGCCACTACGTGGACGAGCTCGACTACCGCAAGATCGTCTACAGCGCGATTCACGGCATGCTCTCGAACCTCGACCCCCACAGCGATTTTCTCGAACCCAAACAGTCCGACGGGCTGAAGGAGGAGACCGAGGCGAAGTTCGGCGGCATCGGCATCCAGATCGGCACGCGCAACGGCTTCCCCCTCGTCATCGCCCCCATCGAGGATTCCCCCGCCTACGCCGCCGGGCTCCTCTCCGGCGATTTGATCGTCGCCATCGAAGGCCAGCCGTCCTTCGACCTCAACCTCGAACAGATCATGCAGAAACTGCGCGGCAAGCCGGGCACCAGCGTCACCGTGACCATCGGGCGCGAGGGCCGCGATCCTTTCGACGTCACCCTCGTCCGCGACAACATCAAGGTTGCCAGCGTGAAGGGTGCGCGCGTGCTCGGCAGCGGTATCGGCTACCTGCGCATCACGCAGTTCAGCGAACCGACGGGTGGCGAGGTTGCCCGGGCGCTCGCCAACCTCCTCACCAACGACCTGGCGGGGCTGGTCCTCGATCTGCGCGACAATCCCGGCGGCCTCCTCAACCAGGCGATCACCGTGGCCGGGCAGTTCCTGCCGAACAAGGCCGTCGTCGTCTCGACGCGCGGGCGCGCGGGCGTCCATGACGACGAGACCTTCCGCGCATCGGGCACGCGCCACCTCACGGATCTCCCCATGGCCATCCTGATCAACCGCGGCAGCGCCAGCGCCTCGGAGATCGTCACCGGGGCCCTGCAGGATGCCGGCCGCGCCATCGTGATCGGCGAGAAGAGCTTCGGCAAGGCCTCCGTCCAGAAGGTCCTCCCCCTCGCCACGCGCGAGCACTGCATGCTCAAGCTCACCACCGCCCACTACTACACCCCCAAGGGCCGGATGATCCACGGCACCGGCATCGAGCCCGACATCGCCGTCCCCCTGCCGCCCTCCGAGTGGCGCAAGGTCCAGCTGAAGCGCGATTACGAAGAGCGTCCGGCGGTCTATCCCGCGGCGGCGCGCCAGGATCTCGATGCTGTCACCGATCCGCAGCTCCAGCGGGCGATGGATGTGCTGACCGGGGTACACATCTTCGGAGCCCGTCCGAAGCCATGACCGTCCTCGGCATCGAGACCTCCTGCGACGAGACCGCCGCCGCCGTCGTGCGCGACGGACGCGACGTCCTCTCCAGCATCGTGTTCAGCCAGATCCCCCTGCACGCCCCCTACGGCGGCGTCGTTCCCGAGATCGCCTCGCGCAGCCACATCGAGAAGCTGCCGGGCGTGATCGGCGAGGCGCTGGCCGCCGCCCGGATCGCCTGGGACGGCATCGACGCCGTCGCGGTCACCTACGGCCCCGGGCTGGCCAGTTCACTTCTCGTCGGCCTCTCCGCCGCCAAGGGCCTCGCCTGGTCGCTGGGAAAGCCGCTCGTCGGGATCAACCACGTCGAAGCTCACATCCACAGCGTCTTTCTCTCGCCCGGGGCGCCGCCGTTGTCGGCCGTGCTGCCCCTGCTGGCGCTCGTCGTCTCCGGCGGACACTCCGCCATCGTCCGCGTGGCGGAGGACCGGCGGTGCCACGTCCTCGGACAGACGCTCGACGATGCGGCGGGGGAGGCCTTCGACAAGGCCGCCAAGCTCCTGGGGCTCGGCTATCCGGGCGGCCCCGTGATGGAGCAAGCCGCGAAGCGGGCCGTGCGCCGGTGCGAGGTAGTCTTTCCGCAAGGGCGCATCGGCGCCGACAATCCCGCCCTCGGCCGGTTGAACGCCGATCTCTGCTTCAGCTTCAGCGGGCTCAAGACCGCGCTGATGACGCACCTCAAACGGCATCCCGTCACGGACGAAGCCGGTCGCGACGAATTGGCGGCCGCCTATCAGGAGGCGATTGTCGAGGCGTTGGCGGCGCGTTGCGCGCGGGCGCTGCGGGGCGGCCGCTACGGCGCGCTGGCCGTGGGCGGCGGCGTTTCGCTCAATGGCGCGCTCCGCGCCCGCCTCGCCGAAGTCGCCGCCGCGGCGGATGTTCCGCTCCTCCTGCCGCTGCCCCGGTACTGCGGCGACAACGCCGCCATGATTGCCGCGCTCGCCGGCTCCGGCCTCGGCGTCACTAGCGACGCCGCCTTTGCCCTCGACGCCACGCCGAGCCTGACGCTGGGGATCACCAGCCCTTGATGTCCGAAGGGAGCAGATGGCGGAGGCTGCGAAGTCCCGCGACGATTCCGAAGAGCGAGACGACGATGTAGGCGGGGAAATAGACGAGGGAGAAGGGAAAGACCAGCAGCAGCTTCCACAGGTCGCGCGGCCGGCGGATGAGCGGGAGGATGTAGACCGTCGAGAGGAGGCAACAGAGTCCGCTGCCGAGCATGCGCCGCAGGAGATCGCGTCCATAGAAGGCAAAGACCTCGACCACGCTGACGCGGATGGTGTTGAAGCGGTTGAGCACGGTGAAGAGATCCATCACGTTTCCGCCGAAGCGCAGATCGGAGATGACGGCGGGAATCGAGCTGAGAATCAGCAGGCTGTAGGCGAGGATGAAGAAGATCTGGCTGGGGTTGCGGAGCCAGACGGGAATGTGGCGGACATAGCATTGCATGCCGCCGGCGGTCCAGCGGAGCTTCTGGCGCACCCAGGCGCGCAAGGACTGCGGCACGACGCTGTCCACCGCGACGAAGCTCTGCTCCACACGCCACTTCGCGCGGTTCATCTTGAAGGCGAGGTCGACATCCTCCGTGATGGCGTCCCGCGAGAAGCAGCCGGCGGCGAAGAAGGCCTCGCGGCGCACCATCAGGCATCCGCCCCAGAGCGCCATTGCCGAGGTCAGGTTGTGCGCCCCCTGGGTCAGGAGCAGCATGTTGTACTCGATCGCCTGCATTCCGGGGAGGATGCCGCGGTTGGAGGGACGGTAGGGACAGCTCACGGCGCCGACATGCCGGCCGCAGGTGATGCGGGCGAGCATGTCCTCGACCGCCTTGCCGTTCAGCTCGGTATCGGAATCGAGACAGAGGATGATTTCGTGGCGGGCTTCCTTTGCCGCGTCATTGAGGCTGGGCGACTTGCCGCGATTCTCCGGGTTGGTGATCACCCGGAAGGGATAGCGTTCCTGCAGCCGTTTCAATTGCGCGGCGCTGTCGTCTTTGCTGGCGTCGTTGATGACGATCACTTCGAGCAACGCGGGGGCGCCGGTGGCAAAGACGCTGGCGAGGGTGGCCGCGATGGAGTTGCCATCGTTGTAGCAGGGAATCAGAACCGTCATCGGCGGGCGAACCCCGAGCGGACGATGGCGCCGGCGGTCGATCGTGGAGAGGAGCAGCATGCTGGCCATCAGCGCCGCGAGTCCGACGCCCGACACCCGGCGGACATTCTCGTTCAGCGCCCAATGCCAGGGCATCTTCCAGGGCTTCTCCTCCGCCGACGCTGTTGCCGGCGCAACCGCGTCGGGAATAACCTCTGCGCCCGCTGCACGAGATTCCGCGCCGGTCCTCCGGAGTCGTTCGTTTTGTTCCCCGCGAATCACGCGAATAAGAGCGGCGCCCATTTTTTGCGGGCAAAGCCCGCCGCTAATCGCTAAAA
>CAZQKI010000045.1:9944-22049 GCA_964592855.1 uncultured Lentisphaerales bacterium | reverse complement strand
CGAATAAGAGCGGCGCCCATTTTTTGCGGGCAAAGCCCGCCGCTAATCGCTAAAAAATGGGTGCCGTCATGCCTGATTCGGATTTGACTGCATGAATTTCCAGCGATTAGCGCCGGACGAAGTCCGGGGAAATTCATGCAGTCCTTCGCGGAGATTCGCGGGCGAAAATTAAACCCGACCCGAGCCGCCGGTCCGGATTCCAACGCCAAAGCGGTCTGCGGAGGCATGGCCAAAACGAGCAGGACAAAAGCGCCCAGGAATCCCAGACGAATGGGTGGAAATCCAAGACGCATGTTTCGGAAACCTACTCGCGCCGGAAGCCGGAGGGGAGCGGCACGCTGCCTTCTCCAGGCAAGGGGGTCGACCAAGGCATCACGCCATCCGCCTCGGTGGCGCAACCTTGAAACCAACAGGCAAACAGGATGCCGACGATGATGATCCACCAGCCACGCAACGAGCCGTTTTTTCTAGAAGAAGACCTCATCGCCGTTCTCCAAGGGAGCCTGCTGCCAGTCGACCAGGATGTCGGCTACGACGAGGTTCTGCTGGCGAATTGCCTGGCGCAGACGCAAGCGCGTGATGAATTCGCCCGCCACGCCCTGGAAGCCGGGACGCTTGACCATGATTTCGATCTGCGGCATCGCCTTCATGCGGTCGGGACCGAGCAGATCGGTCATGAATTTGTCGCTGAACTCGATGACCGCGAACTTCCACTGTTCGTTGAACGAGACGATCTTGCCATGCACGCCGGGGGTGAGCGAGCCCTCCATATTGTCTTCCGGACGGCCGCCATCCGGCTGAATCACGGGGCCCCTCCCGAGCGCATCCTTCAGTTTTTGTTGAAGCGTGGCGACCATGTCATTCAATTGTTTGACAGCATCCAAGTGCTTGGCAATCTCGTCGTTGGCCTCCTGCAGCTCGGTGCGGATGCCGCGAAGCTCCTCGTCCAGGCGGGTGATGCGCTCTTCGAGCTCGCGCTTTTCGCGTTCCAGGGCGGCAATGCGCACATCGCGCTCCTCGATGATCCGCTTGTCGGCACGCGCTTCCTGCTTCAGCCGGTTGATCTCCTCGATGGCGCTGACCAGCTCATCGCGCAGCTTGGGCAGCTCGGCGCGGGTCTGGTTCAAAAGGGCGTATTGGTTCTTGGCGCGTTCGAAGGCCTCGTTGAGCATCTCGTCCATCGTGCCGACGCCCGTGGTGTCGGGTTTTCCCGTGCGGGCGCTGATCGCCGGCTTGCCCGTAGCGGAATCGATGCGGTAGTACTCGCGCAACTGAAGGAGCTTCTCGTTGGAGCTATAGTCCAGAGTGGGGATCGGCTGGGCCGTGGGCTCGTACTTGTGGTTGTAGGAGTCCCAGAAGGCGGAGCGCTCTGGATTCTCGACGGCGCGGCTGGTGACGGGCGAAAGATCGCGCTGCGGATAAGCGGGCTGCGGCACTTCCGCGGGATCGCTCGCCTCCAGAGTTCGCACCAGCTTGATGAACATGTCTTCAAGCGCATGCGTGCGGCCGATGAGCACTTCACGTTTCGTGAAATTGAGCCACGCAAAAGCCGCAGCGACGATGCCCAGCACCATAATCAAAACTACAAGGACGCGTAAAACTTTGCCCATGACCACTTTCCTTCGTTAGACCTGACAGGCGTATTTGAGAAGAGCCTAAGATAAACCTGGAACGGAAGCAACATGAATCGTACTCAATTTCCCGGCTGAAGGGAAGCGCGAATCACAGGCCGCGTACATAAAAATGTTCTCTTTTGACATTGGCGGCCTTTTGCGCGAAACTATCCCCTGTTTTTTGCGGAAGGCACGGCCGCCGGATCGACGCCCCTTGGCGCGGACGGCGCTGGCGACACAAGCCGCCGCCACGGAGCAAACCATGATCAAAGATGCGACGATCGTTATGATTCTGGGAATGGGGACGGTCTTCCTCGTTCTGGTGGCCCTGCTGGGCTTGATGACGCTGGGCGGGAAGATTGCGCTCCGCTATGCGAAACCGGCCGCCGGAACCAAGCCGGCGGGGGCGACGCCCCTGGTGGCGGCGAAAGACACGGCCCACCCGGAACATCAGGCGAGTGTGGCCGTGGCCGTGGCGGCCGTACACCAGCGCGAGGCGCAGCAGAAAATGGGAGATGCGGCATGATACGGATTTCGGGATGGGCGCGATTGGGCGTGGGCGTGTGGCTGGTCGCGGTCGGCATCGCCGGCCAGGCACGGGCGGTGGAAAACGAGTCGGCGGCGGCCGGGACGATGGTGGCCGAGGCGCACGCCTCCGGCCCGGGGGGTGCCGCTGCGGCGCCGTCCGAAGCCATGTCGCTGCGGGGCGGCGTGGCGCGCATCGCCAGCACCACGGGGCTGGCCGCCTTCCTGGACGACCAGTGGGGCGCGGCCGTCATGCTGGGAATCGGCCTGCTGCTGCTCTATCTGGGCGTCGGCAAGGGCTTCGAGCCGCTGCTCCTGGTCCCCATCGGCTTCGGGTGCCTGTTCGTCAACGCCCCCTTCGCGGGGATGGGTTCGGACCACGGGCTCCTGGGACTGATCTACAATGCCGGCATCGAAACCGATCTGCTGCCGCTGCTGATCTTCATGGGCATCGGCGCGATGTCCGACTTCAGCCCGCTGCTGGGCAACCCCCGCGTGGTGCTGCTCGGCGCGGCGGCGCAGTTCGGCGTCTTCGGCACGCTGCTGGGCGTCGTGGCGCTGAATGCGCTGCCGGGGTTTGATTTCAGCCTCAAGGAGGCCAGCGCGATCGCCATCATCGGCGCGGCCGACGGCCCGACATCGATCATGGTCGGCCGCCGTTTCGCCCCCGACATGATGGGCTCCATCGCCGTGGCGGCCTATTCCTACATGGCTCTCGTGCCGCTCATCCAGCCCCCCATCATGCGGCTGCTGACCACGAAGAAGGAGCGGCTGATCCGCATGCGCCAGGAGCGCGAAGTCTCGCGGATGGAGCGTCTGCTCTTCCCGGTCCTGATCCTGCTGATCTGCATCGTGTTCCTCCCGGCGGCGGTTCCACTGATGGGCTCCCTGGCGCTGGGCAACTTCGTCCGCGAGTGCGGCGCGGTCGAGCGGCTTTCGCTCGCCATGCAGAACGAGATCATGAACGTCGCCACCGTCCTGCTGGGACTGGGCGTCGGCATGCAGCTCGAAGCGGTGAAGTTCCTCAAGCCGGCGACGCTCGGCATCATCACCATCGGCCTGGTGGCCTTTGGGCTGGGGACGGCCGGCGGCGTGATCTTTGCCAAAATCATGAACTGGATTTCGCCCCGCAACCCGATCAACCCCCTGATCGGCTCGGCAGGCGTCTCGGCTTTCCCGATGGCCGCGCGCGTGTCGACGCGCCTGGCCCTGGATTACGATCCCCACAACGTGCTGCTGATGCACGCCATGGGGGCGAATGTCGCCGGACAGATCGGCTCGATCGTCGCCGGCGGCGTGATCCTGGCGCTGTTCAGCTAGCGCATCGCGGCGGCTAACGCGTCGTTGAGGCTTGTCATGAGTCTTCTCCTTGTAATCGGCGGGGTGGCGATCATCCTGGCTGCGGCCTACTGGATTTACGGCGGGCTGCTCAAACGGCTGTTCAAGTTGGACCCCGAGTCCTCGACGCCGGCCGTGACCCTGCGGGACGACCTGGACTACGCGCCGATTCCACCGCACTTCCTCTTCGGCCAGCATTTCTCGGCCATCGCGGCGGCGGGTCCCATCGTCGGACCGATCGTGGCCGGCGTGGCCTTCGGCTGGGGGCCGGCCCTGGCGTGGATCCTCGTCGGCTCGATCTTCATCGGCGGCGTGCATGATTTCAGCGCGCTCGTGGCGTCGATCCGGCATCAGGCCTGCTCGATCACCGAGGTCGTGCGGCTGAACATGACGCGCCGCGCGCACCTGCTCTTCCTCGGGTTCATGTGGCTGACGCTGGTCTACATCATCGTCGCCTTCACGGACGTCACGGCCCAGTCGTTCGTGGGCCAGGTGACGCTGGACGACGGCAGCGTCGTCAGCGGCGCCGGGATCGCGACCTCGTCGCTGCTCTACCTCGCGCTGCCGGTCTTCATGGGGCTTCTCATGCGGTATGCGAAGCTCTCCGTCGGCTGGGCGACGCTCATCTTCCTGCCGCTGGTGGGCGTGGCGATCTGGGCGGGCCAGAAGATCCCCTTCGACGTGGCGGCGCTTTTCAACGTCAGCCCGGACCGCGCCCTCAAGCTGTGGGACGTGGCCCTGCTGGCCTACTGCTTCCTCGCCGGGGTCGTTCCCATGTGGATGCTGCTGCAGCCGCGCGGGCACCTGGGCGGCTGTTTTCTCTATGCGGCGCTCATCGGCGCCGCCGCCGGGCTGCTGGTCGGCGGCGGGACAGTCCAGTACCCGGCCTTCAACGGCTGGCAGGCGGCGAACGGCGACCGGATGTTCCCGTTCCTCTTCATCACCATCGCCTGCGGCGCGTGCTCGGGATTCCACGCGATCGTCTCCTCCGGCACAACCAGCAAGCAGCTGCGGCGCGAAACGGATGCGCAGTCCGTCGGCTACGGGGCGATGCTGCTGGAGGCGCTCGTCGCCGTCGTGTCGCTGGCCTGCGTGATGATGCTGGCCGTCAACGACCCGATGGTCCGGAAAGCACCCAACTTCATCTATGCCAACGGGATCGGCGAATTCCTCGCGGTCTTCGGCGTGGCCAAGTCCTTCGGCATCGCCTTCGGCCTGCTCGCCTTCGCGACGTTTGTTTACGACACGCTCGACATCTGCACGCGGCTCGGCCGCTACATCATCCAGGAACTCACCGGCTGGAAGGACCGGACCGGCAAGTGGGCCGCCTCCGCCATCATGGCCATCGTGCCGCTCCTGCTCCTGATGCGGACCGCGACCGACAGCCAGGGCAAAGTGATCCCCGTCTGGAAGGCGTTCTGGCCGCTGTTCGGCGCCAGCAACCAGCTGCTCGCGGCCCTGACCCTGCTGGGCGTCACGGTGTGGCTGTTCCACCGGTACCGCGCCCGGTGGATCTGGTTCGTGATGGGCCTGCCGACCGCGCTCATGTACGTGATGAGCGTGTGGGCGCTGGTGGCGATTCTGCACACCAAGCTGACCCTGCGCAACGGGTGGCGCGACCCGGCGACCGGCGTCGGCGCCGTCCTGGTCGTCCTGGCGGTGCTGATGCTGGCCGAGGCGGTCGCCGTCCTCCGGCGCGCGTGGCGCCAACCCGTTGTTACCGCAGAATGACGTTATACGGCGCCGATGCTCACGGCGGCGTATCCTTCTTGAGGACGACGTCGCCAAGGTCTTCGGTCTTGTCGATGACGAGGATGCCGCTGATGGCTTTGCAGAAGTATTCGGGGATCGCCCCTTTGGTGTCGCCCGGTCCGACCTCCTGCCGGAGAAGCTCCCGGGTCTCCTCAACCGCCCAGGCCGGCCCGCCGGTCACGCTGACGTCCTCCATCAGGAAGAGCTTGATGCTGCGCGTCTGCAGGTCGGGCCGCTCCTGGCCGCTCTGCAGCGTGATGGGCAGCGTCCGCAGCTCCTGCACCAGCGCACGCGCCTTGGCGGCGCGGCCGGTGGCCCCCGAGATGCGGGCGAAGTGCTTTTCGTTGAAGTAGGGGTTGGACGACCCAACCTTGTCCTGGATGGTCTTGATGTCGACGGGGGTGAGGGCGTTGGCGCGGCGGTTCAGGACGATGCCGGTGTAGAAGTCGTGCTCCAGCAGGACGAAGAGATCGAAGATGCCCTCCTGGAGTCCGGCGAAGGTGAAGGCGTTGTCGGGGCTGAGGTGCGCGATATGGACGGCGATGCGGTATTTGGCCTCCGTGCGGGTCCCTCCCTCCAGCAGCTTGGTGGTCTGCGCCACCTTGAGCTTTTCGCGGGAGACGGCGAAGATGCCCAGCACCTCCGAGGGGGACGAGACGATACGCCCGCTGATGCCGCCCGGCGCATCCGAGACGGTGTAGAGCTTCGACGATTGGATGGTGCCGGTGTACGGCGCCGGCGCCCCCGGATTGATCTTCGGCGCAGCCAGGGCACAGGCGGCCAAGCCAAGCGTGGCCGCCAGAATCATCCCAATCCGTCCGCTGCCGATGCTGTGCACCAGGGTTGTCATTTCGGTGTTCATCATACCCCACGCGGCGACAAAGCGCCCCAGCGTGTCGCGCAGAAACGCGTCGAGCTTGTGCTGCCCGTCGTAGCGCACCCGCTCGCCCAACAGACAGGCGCTGATACCCAGACGTAGTTTATCCATCGCTTCACCTTTCACGGCGATCAACCGCATGCCAAAGGTAGCCCCATTCAGGCGGAAAGTCGAGTGGCAAAGCGACAGCCGCCCCCATTCCGCCCTAACTGAAATCTGACACGGTTCTCATTGTCCGGTGACACGGTGGTGGTTTAATGAAAACATGTTCACGCAAACCGACCACCCCGGACCGGCCGTCCGGGCCGATCTGCATGTCCACACCTGGCATTCGAAGCACCCCAGCGAGTGGCTGCTGCAACGGATCGGCGCCGGCGAGTCGTATACGCCGGTCGAAACGGTCTACCAGCTCGCCAAGGCGCAGGGCAACACCTTCGTCACCATCACCGACCACAATACGATCGACGGCGCGCTGGAACTGTGCCGCCTGCATCCCGAAGACTGCTTTGTCAGCACGGAAGCGACCGCCTACTTTCCCGATGACGGCTGCAAGGTCCACATCCTCTGCTATGACATCACGCCGGCGCAGTTCGCGGTCATTCAGCGCGCGCGGGACGACATCCACAACCTGCGCGACTATCTGCGCCAGGAGAACATCGCCTGTTCGGTGGCCCACGCCACGTTCAGCGTCAACAACCGCCTCACGCTCGAACACCTGGAGCAGCTCCTCGTGCTGTTCGATGTCTTCGAGGGGATCAACGGCACGCGCGGACGCGAAGGCAACCGCATCTGGCAGCAGGTGCTCGAACGGCTGACACCGGAGGACATCGCGCGGCTGGCGGACAAGCACCATCTCGATCCCTGGTCGGCCGACCCCTGGCGGAAGGGACAGACGGGCGGATCGGACGATCATGCCGGACTGTTCGCCGGCCATACGTGGACCGGCGCCGCAGCCGGCTCGAAGGTTGATTTCGTGAACGCGATCCGGAACCGGCAGACCGCTCCCGGCGGACGCAACGGCGACTACAAGTCGCTGGCCTACGGCCTCTACAAGATCGCGCACGAGCACATGCGGCACAAGCAGGCGAGCGGCGCCGGCCTCCCGGGACTGCTGGCCTCGATCCTCTTCCAGGCGGAGGGGCCCACCCTGCGCGAACGGCTGATGCTGCACAAGCTCGGGTTCCGGAAGTCGACCCGCGATCAGATCATGTCCCGCTTTCTGAACGGTCTCCGCCACATCTCCGAGGACGCCACGCAGCGGGGACCCGACTGGCAGATCGAGCAGGCTTACGAGGCGCTGGGCCTCCTGATCGACGAATTCACCGCCTCGATTGCGCAAGGCATCGAACAGGGGATTCGCGGCGAATCGAGCCAGGACATTCTGCAGTACCTGGGCGCCGCCCTTCCCGCCATGGTCTTTGCGGCGCCCTTCGTCAGCATGCTCCGCGTCCTCCACAAGAGCCGCGGCATCAACGACCAACTGGCCGAGGCCTTCAACCTGCGGCAGCCGGGCAGCGCACGGCGGACGCTCTGGTTCACCGACACGTTTGCCGACCTGAACGGCGTGTCGGTCACCATGCAGGAGCTGGCGCGCCACGCGTTCAAAGCCAAAGCGCCGCTGCTGCTCGTCGGCTGTCCGACGGCGAACGAACAGCGACTGCCGATCGCGCAGCAGATGCTGGCCCTCCCCTGCGTCTTCGAGGTGACGCCCGGGTTCTACAACGCCCATACGCTCCGCCTCCCCTCGCTGCTCCGTTCGCTCGACCTGATCGCATCGACACGGCCCGACAAGATCATCGTCTCGACACCGGGTCCCATCGGCGTGGTCGGATTCCTGGCCGCGCGGCTGCTGGGCATTCCGTGCGTCGGCGTCTACCATACCGATTTCGTCAAGCAGGCCGAGGCCATCATCGATGATTCGCAGGTTGTCGGAACGATCGGCGCGTATATCGACGGCTTCTATGCGCGGATGGACCAGATTCTCGTACCCAGCCGCGCCTACATGACGCATCTCGCCGACCGGGGTCTCGACCGCGCCCGCATGCGCCTCTTCCGGCGGGGCCTCGATGCGTCGTATGCGCAGGTCGACGAGGATCACGTCCGCGACGCGCACCGCCGCTGGTTCCGCGAAGGCGCCGCGACGCTGCTGTACACCGGTCGGCTGGGGCGCGAGAAGAACCTCGACCTGCTGCTCGACATCTTCGAGCGGCTGCGTGCCGAAGGCCTGCCGGTGCGTCTGGTGCTGGCGGGCGAGGGTGTCGATCGGCCGGCCATCGAAAAGCGGCTGGAGCCCCACGCCGCGCACGTCTGCCTGACCGGGCGGCTCGACCGCGAGCGGCTGAAGAGCCTCTATCATCTCGCCGATGTCCTCGTCTTCCCCAGCACCACCGACACCTTCGGCATGACGGTGCTCGAAGCGCAGACCCTCGGCCTGCCGGCCGTCGTCGCCAACTGCGGCGGCCCGCAGGAAATCATCGTCGACGGCACCACGGGGTATGCGCTCGACGCCGCCGCCACCGAGATCTGGGTGGATACCTGCCGCCGGCTGATCCAGGCCCGACTGAATGATCCGGACGGTTATCGCGCCTGGCGCGGCGAGATCGCGGCGATGTTCGCCTCACGCCACTCCTGGAAAGCCCTCATCGACGAGGTCACGGAGAAAACGGACGAAGCGGGAGACGCCGGCGAGCCGCCGTGCACGCTTAACCGAGGCTCATGCAAACCCCGCAACACGGTGATGTGCCCACAGTAGACGAGGCGTCGCGCCTTTTCAGAACGCGGACGGCTGCCTGAGTTGTGCCCAAATGGACATGTTCTGGCAACTCTGATAGAATCCAGCTATTCTTTCAAATCGTTGACCGCAACAGGCCTTATCATGGACATCCTTGCCGAACTGAAGGCGGTGACAGGAGCGTTTGACCGCGAGGACATCGAGTATGCGCTGTGTGGCGGATTGGCGATGGCCGTCTACGACCTGCCGCGCGCCACTCTGGACATTGATCTGCTGCTCCAGATCGATTCGTTGTTCAGCGCCAGACGCGCCGTTGAGCCATTGGGATTCACCTTGAGTGGCGCCCCGATGACGTTCCACGGAGGCAAGATCCAGATCTACCGCATGGTTAAGATCGAGATGGGAACCGGGGAAGAACTGGTGCTCGACTTCCTGCTGGTAACCCCCGAAACCGCGAAGGCATGGGATACTCGCCGTGAAGTGGCGTGGGAAGGGGGAACGCTCAAGGTCGTATCCCCCGAGGGCCTCATCCTGCTGAAATCCTTTCGCCGAAGCGGAAAGGACCTGGATGATATCGAGCATCTCAGGAGCATCAGCGATGAAACTTGACATGAGCGCGGAAGCCGTGGGACGCCGACTCCTCCGGGTGAGGCAACTGAGGGCGCTGTGCCTGTCACTGTCCGGTTCAAGCGCCGGTCGCGATATCGCGCGAAAATTCCCGGCCAACAAGACGGTGCAGCGAACCTCGCGGGCGCTGGGCCGCTGACTACTTCCCGGTTTCCGCGAGGATGCGCGCGGCGCGCTCGGCGACGGGGAGGCCGGGGAAGCGCTTGAGCGCCGCTTCGGCGAGCGTGCGGGCTTCGGGGATCCGCTTGAGCCGCATCAGCGCCTCGAGGTGAAGGTCCATGGCTTCGGGAAGCCGACTGGTCATCACATCGACCCGGAGGCAGGCGGCCAGGATGGCGGCGGCGCGGCGGAAGTCGCCGGCCTGGAAGTAGACGCGGGCTTCGGTCATCAGGAGATCGCCGTCGATCTTCGACAGCGGCGTGTCGTTCTCCCACTGGGCCAGGGCCGCAAAGGCCTCCTCAAGCGCGTTCTGCTCCAGGTAGGCCCGGATGGTGGCCGATTGGGCGGCGTCGTTCACGGCGTAAAGCTTCCAGGCGTCGGACCGCTTCAGGTCGCTGGCGGTGCTCCGCAGCGAGCGTGGCGCCCGGTTGGCCGCTTCGCCGGCGGGGATGGCGTGCAGCAGCTCGAAACGCGGCGGGGCGGCGGCGCCGCCCAGGCGGCTGTTGCTGCGGTAGCGCGTCTGGGCCTCGGCATAGAAGCGGGCGGCCTGTTCGCGGTCGCCGGCGAGATGCTCGACATCGCCAAGCCGCAGCAGGGCGCGCTGGATCTCATCCGAACGGCTGGCCGACTCGCGCATCTGCCGCGCGGCACGGCGGGCGGACTCGACGTCGCCCCGGTCGTAGAGGTGGCAGGCGATCCGCTCCTCGCGCCAGCGGAACTGGCGGGCGCGGTCGCGCTCGTTCTGCTCCAGGCGGTCGATCCAGGCAAGCTGCCGCACCGTGTCCTGCTCCAGCCGAAGGGTCTCGGCCAGGCGGTCCTCGAGCAGGTGGCGCTGGCCGACGGGGAGCGTCTGCAGCGTCTTCCACCCGCGGCTGAAAAGCGCGAGGAGGATGGGGCCGCCCTTGTAGGGTTCGAGCACCTCGGCGAAGGTCGACCAGAGATCCCCGTTCCAGGCGGCGCAGGGATCCTTGTCCGCGGGAACGGCCTCGACCATGCCGAGGAAGGTCTGGCGGAAGAGGAGCCGGTCGGCCGGACTGCCGAGCGCATGGGCGCGCGGCGAGGTGAACGAAGCGAGCCGAAAGGTCTGCCGGGAGACGCCGGCAGGCGAGGCGACGGAGAGAATGGCCGTCGGCTCGGCGGCGGAGCCGCCGGAAACGAGCCAGGCGCAGGATCCGCCCCCGGCGATGCGGTCCCGGCCAAAGTCCCAGGCGATCCGGATGCCGTCGTCGGCGCCGACGCCGTTGCAGGTGAGGATGTGGCGATTGACGGGATTGCTGCCGGTCCAGAGGTAGCCGTCGGCCTGGAGGTTGCCGGCGACCCAGCCGACGACACGGCCATCCGCCGCGGTGATGCGCAGCGGCTCGGCCCGTCCCGTGCGGCCCCATGCGCTGCCCTCCATGTAGGCGGGGAGCTCGTCCTTGCCGGCGCGCCCGCGCTTCCAGACCAGGCACATCTCCTGATCGCCCTCGACTTCAAAGTGATAATAGTCGATCCGGTGCCAGCCGGGATCAAGCGTGACGCTTTTTCCGAACTGCCCCTTGGCACCGGCCTTGCGGGTGTGGAGGCCGGGCCAGTCGGCCAGGAGCGCGCCGTCGAGGAGGACTTCGGAACCCTCGTCGGAGATCGTCGCGAAGTAGAGAGTCTCGCGGGCGTCGAGCTTGAACCATCCCGTGAACCAGGTTGAGAACTGGTCATTCGGCCCGAAGGGATTCCAGCGGATGCCGATGCGGTCGGTTAGTCCGCCGAAAGCCCCCTTGGCGGGCGGCCATTCGGAAGCCATCTTCCGCGCGTTCTCGAGGGAGGCGCTGCCGCTTCGCGTGAAGACGAACAGGCTCGGCTTGAGCGTGGTGGCGGCCGGCTTCGGCGGCAGCGCCGAGGCGGCGCGGATGTAGATCGAAACTTCGCCGTCGCCCGACTCCGGCGGACGGAAGACAATCCCCATGGCATCGGCCGGCGTATGCCAGAGGAGGAGACTTTCAAGCGGCCGGCCGGCGGCGTCCCGGACGTCGATGGCCGGGTGCGCCGGGAGAATTCCGCCATCGGGAATCTGCAGATAGACGCCCAGGTCGGCTTCGGCGGGCCGCTCGCGGACCGCGGCCTCGATGCGGAGGGCGGCGTTGGGCACGGCCCAGTCGGCGCGGCGCGAGGTGGGCTGCTGCGCGAAGAGGGAAAAACTGAATACAACGGCCAGAAGGGCACAGCCATGCGCCGAGACGCCATGTTTCAGAACAGGGCGCGCTGCGTGCAGGTCGACAAAGCTCGCGACAAAGCTCACGACAAAGTTAGTTCTCCTGCTTGTTGCCAACAGGCGGTCTGCTCCCACCCAAGCCCCCGCCGGTCCGAGACCCCCTTCGCGCGGCTCGGCGGGGACGCCTCGCCCCACCTTACTGGACCATGCGCCCGTGATCCCAAAGGTAGGGCGAGGCGTCCCCGCCGAGCCGCACTCGCAAGCTTCGTGCTTCACTTCAATTCTCCGATCGCCT
>CAZQKI010000045.1:0-9844 GCA_964592855.1 uncultured Lentisphaerales bacterium | reverse complement strand
CCCCGCCGAGCCGCACTCGCAAGCTTCGTGCTTCACTTCAATTCTCCGATCGCCTTGAAGTAGTCCGAGACCAGATCGCGGAACTCGGCGGGGGCTTCGTCGGGGGTGGAGGCCACGGCGGCATCGGGCGAGCGGGCGTCGTTCGCCCCGGCGCCCATGGACTCGCCGGTGGATCCCGCGTCGAGGCTCGACTCGGCCAGGGCCAACTCCTGGATGGCCCGCGCCTGGAATTCCCGCATCTGGGCGATGTTGCCGGCCCGCCCGGCTTCGGCGGCGCGGCTCATGTTCTGACGCGCACTGTTGAACCCCGGCGGAATGCGCATTCCACCGAGCTGGGCGTTGGCGTAGATCGTGTCGGCCTGGCGGGCGAGGTCGGCCTGGCGGGCCTGCTCGTTCGACTGCTGGACCTTGGCCTGCCGCCGTTCGTCGGCGGCCGTCCCGGCCATCCCCTTCGAGTCGGAGTAGCCGGAATTCTTGCCGCCGCCGGTCGCCTTGGCCTCGGCATGGCCCTCCTCCTCGACGTAGCCCGACTGCGAGGAGTCCCGCGTGCGGCGCTTGTCGATCTTCTCGTCGCCTTCGTTGATCCGACCCGACTTGGCCATGACCTCGCCGTCGGACATGCCGGCGCGGCCGACCTGGGAGCGGCCATCCTGGTCCTTGTGGTCGGGGCGTCGGTTGCCCGACTTGCCGGCGGCGCTGTAGGAGACGGTCTCGCCCTCGGCGATCTCCCAGCCGACGGCGGGGTTGGCATCGCCTTGATTGGTCATGGAATCGTCGGCCTTCTCGGCCAGCTCCTCCTGCTCCTCGAGCAGGTCGCCGATCAGGTCCTGCAATTCCTCGGGCATGCCGATGGCCGGGATGGCGCTCTGCACTTCGGCCTGGTCGAAATTCTCGACGTTCCGCTTGACGTCGTCGGGCTTGTTGGGAAGCCAGTGCTCCATCTCGTCGAGCTTCTCCCCCGTCGCGGCCATCCTCTCCAGGTAGCCGTCCTCCTTCTGCAGGCCGAGCTCGATCGCCTCCGTCTTCTTTTCACTGTCCTTCACCTGGGCCATCGCCTCGTAGATCTGGTAGCAGTCGGTGACCAGCTCGTTGGCGGCGTCAAGGTCGGGCAGGGCCTGAAGGTCGGTCGCGACCTTGAGCATGGCTTCGGCCATCTGCGCCTTCAGTTCGACGATCTCCTCGATGAGTTCCTCTTCCTCCTTGCCGTCGGTCTTGTTGCCCTGGCTCTCCGTGGCGCGGAGCGCATCGACGACCGCGGCCTGGAGCTTCTCGAGCTTCCGGACCGCTTCACGCGCATCGCGGATGATATCGAGCGCCGCCTCCGTCTGCTTGTCGGTCTCCTCGGCCTTCCACCCGGCCAGGAGCCGCTTGAGGGCGTGCAGCGAATTCGTGGCGCCGGCCTGCGGCGCCAGCGCCTCTGCCGGCGCCGCGTTCTGCAGGGCCTGGGCGGCGCGGAGCATGTCGGCCTTGATCCTCAGGCTCTCGGCGGTGTCGGCGAGGGTCGTCATGAGGGCGTGGAGGGGGTCGCCCGCCTTGGCCATGTCGGCGTCGCGCCGCGCCAGTTCGATGAATTCGGCGACATCGAGCGCCAGCGATTCCTGACGCTCGGTGAGCGTTTCCAGAATGGCGGTGGCGCTCCCGGCGGCTTCAGCCCCCGCCGGCGCTTCGGCGGCGGCCCGCTCGGTTGCCGCGCGGGTTCCGGTCTGCCCCTTGATCAGCGCCTCGATCATGGCGAGCAGGCCCGAGCTGTCCGGCCCGGCCAGACCGGCCGCCTCCTCGCGGGCGAGGGTCAGCAGACGGAGAATGAGCTTCTGGGTGTCGAGCACCTCGTCGGCCGCCGCCGCTCGCCCTTCCGGCCCGGAGGCCTGCACGCGGACGAGCTGGGCCACGGCGGCGTCCATCGGCTCCCGGACGCGCTCGATCACGACGCGGGCGCCCCCGAGCGCCGCCCCGCCTGCGGCGAGCAGTTCGCCGGCGTATTCGCGGATGCCGCGCTGCTCGGCGTGCCGCGCCTCCCAGGAGGGGGGATCGAAGACCGGCAGCGACGAGGCCAGGCTCGCGGTGCCGGTCAGGTTGGCGCGCTGCCGGACGATGAGCTGTCCGAGGCTCTTGCGGGCCTTGTCCTTCGCTTCGACCTCCTGCTTGTACTGGTCGGTGACCAGGGTCTGCTCGAAGACCACCAGCGGACTCACGGTCCGGTTGGGAACCCCGGGCTCCATCTGGTCTTCGGCCACGAGGCGGAAGGCGGCGGCGCCGGCGAGGTCCTCGATCGTACCGGTCCACTCGCCGCGAATGGAGGCGCTGCCGTCGGCGCTCCACCGCGTGATCCGTTCGCCGGGGTCCTGCTCCCGTGCGCCGCGGGCGACCTTCTCGAGGTGCACCGCCTCCAGGCCGTAGTCGTCGGAGGCTTCGAAGACGATCTGCGGCAGGGCGCCCGGCGGCAGGGCGGTCCGCGCCGAGGGGGCTGTGATGCGGATGGCGGGCGGACGGTCCGGGATCCGCGTGAAGGCCACGGCCCGGTCCAGGCGGCGCCCGCCGGCGTCGTGTACCGTGACGCTCAGCGCGGCATCGGAACGGATGACGGCGCTCCCGCTCCAGCGGCGCCCCTCCTCGCCGGGCGTCATCGACAGCGGGGCCTCGTCGCCAAACGTGATCACGGCGCTTTCCGCCGCGCGGTTGAGCGTCAGCGTGAGCGTCACGGTCGCGTGGACCGGAATCTCGGGCGTCTCCTGCAGCGCGTCCGCCGTCCGCGCCGGCAGCCGCGTGTAGGCCGGCGGAACCACGGCAACCTCCAGCGCCGCGACGGCCAGCGGCGGCACCGGCGTGAGGGTGTAGCGCTCGGTCGGCCAGGCGTCGCCGGCGGTCAAGCGGTAGGAGACGGGGACGGCGAGTTTGGAAATCGTGTGCGAGAAGGTCTGCTCGACGGCGCTGGACTCGAAGGTTCCGAGCCGGATCACGGTGCGGGCGTCGTCGGCGGGGAAGAGCTCCAGCGTGACGGTCTGCCCGGCGCGGCCCCTGGCGCGGAGGACGATCTCGACCGGCTCGCCCTGGACCACGGAGGCGTTTCCGGGGTCGACGCCGATCACGGCGGCAAAGGTGGTTGGGGCGAGCGTGCTGAAGGGATTGGCGACGCGCTGCAGCGCCACGCCCCACGCCGTGCCGTAGCGCAGGCCGGGGAGGACGAGGAGAATGAGCGCGGCGGCCAGCACGCCCGCGCCGATGCGCCGCCGCTTCCGGTCCTTGAGCTCGGCGAGCGGAAGATCCGCCCAGTTGGGGACCGCCTCGCCGAGATAGGACTGGAGCCAGGGCGAGTTCTGCGCCGTATCCGAAGCGAAGAGCACGCGGTTGATGAGGTGGTTGTCGAGCTGCGGGAAATGCTGTTCCAGCAAGGCGGCCACCGCCGCCGGCGAGCGGTGGCGCCGCAGGATGTTCACGAGGGCGGCCAGGGCCGCCACCGCCGCTGCGATGAAAACGGCGGAAAGCGCGAGCCGGCCGGGGGCGCGGGGTCGCAGCCACAGGTCGGCCAGCGACAGGGCGAACCAGCAGGCAAACAGCGACGCGCCGCCGAAGAGCGCGCCTTCGAAGGCGCGCCAGCGGTTGATCTGCCCGCTGATGCGGGCCAGTCTGTTTTCGAGCGGGGACATGGAGAGGGTTCAGGGTTCAGGGTTCAGGAGCATCATTTGCTTTTATCTTTCTTGATCTGCGTCGGAAGTATGGGGCCGGACTCCTCGAGCTTGACGTCATCGATGAAGAACTCGCCGGCCGTGCCGCCGATGCCGACCAGATGGATTTCAAGGAATTCGCATTGCGTCCAGAAACTGTAGGCCAGCTCGGTCATTTCACGGGGGGGGATCTCGACGCTCTCCGTGGCCCAGACCCGCTTGACGTTCGTGAACTGCGCGGTGCCCTTCTCGCCGGCGAATGACATGATGGGGCCCTTGAAGGCATCGCGGACTTCGGCGTTCGTCGGCGTCTCGCTCCGCTTCGCCTTCGGGTGCCACCGCTTGCCCATCACATAGATGCGGCCGGAGGGGCCGGTGGTCCGGGCGGCGACAGTGAGCTTGTAACGTTTCTTCGGGTCGATCCGGACCGGTTGACCCAGGGCCTGCACACCCCAGTTGTCGGCCGCCGCCCGGCTGAGGATGAACTTGAGAACATGCTTGCGGGCGCCGTCCTCCACCACCGAGACGTACAGTCGGTTGTCCTTGAGAAAGTCGTGGTCGGGAAAATGGACCAGCCAGTTGGTCAGCCCCAGTTCAAAGCCGCCGTTGAGGTCCTTGACCAGGTTCTCGGCGCCGGCTGCCGGCAACGCCAGCGTCAGCGCCAAGGCGGCGCTGGCCAGGCTTGAGCGAGTCCAATGCTTCGTCACTTCATTCCTCCCGTCTTTCTTGTCGTCCATTCTAGGGCAAGCAGGGCGATCAGGCAAGCGAGCAGCCACCGGTTCTGCCACAGCGAGGTGTATTCCAGACGGCGCTCCTGCTTCTCCACAACGCGCAGGTCGCGGAGAATCGTGTCGAGGGTGCCGGGCTCCGCGTAGCGGCCGCCGCTGCCGCCGGCCAGGGCGCGGAGGACGCGGACGTTGGCCGGCCGGTCGGCGAGCTCCTGCGACACGGCGCGGGCGCTGAAGAAGCAGGGCGAGGATTCGACGACCCGCCCGTCGACTTCGGTCGAGGCGACGGCCTTCCAGTTGCCCGCCTCTTCCGGCACGAAGCCGGCGGCGTAGCCCGGCACCTCGCGGCCGCCCGGGCCGGGAATGAGGCGGGGGGCAAAGGTCAGCGGAATGGGACGACCCGACGGGGCGAAGACCTTGCAGGCGATCTTCCAGGTTCGCGGCACGGCGTCCGCCGGCTCGATCAGGCGGGCCTGCAGCATGACCGACTCGCCGACGGCGATGGCGCCGGCGTCGGTGAAGAGTTCCAGCGCATATTGTCCCGTCTCCCCGGCGGCCGGCGACATCCATTCGATCACCTGCCGCCAGAAGAAGGCGAAGGGCTTGTCGGCCGACGGCTGCATCGCCCAGCGCCAGAGCGAGTCGGTCAGGATGGCCAGCACCTTCCCCTGGCCGTAGACGCGGGAGAGGAGGAGCGGCTCGCTGCCGCCTTCGGTTTCAGCCTCGGCCAGCGTCAGGGACGCCGCGCCGGGGACGGCTCCCCCGAAGACCGTCAGCACGGGCGGGAGTTCGGCCGGCACATCGGGACTGTTGGCGAAGGCGGGATGGGCGCGGCCTTCGGCGGTCCAGCGGACGGTGAAGCGCCCCTCGCGCACCGGCCCCGGCACACGGGTGAAGGGGAGCAGTTTGGCCAGCGGCGTGGCGGCAATCCCCTGCGCGCCCCAGAGCCGGTCGCCGCCCAGGAGAATCAGGCTCCCCCCCTTCTCGACGAATTCAGCGATGACCCGGCACTTGTCGGCATCGAGCGCCGCAGCGTCGAAGTCGCCGAGGATGATGATCTTGTTCTCGGCCAGCTGTTCCGTGGAGATCTCCAGCATCCGGCCGGGCTTGTCGCCATAGGCGATGAAGGCGCCGCCCGGGCCGCGGAAGAAGGCTATCGGGGTGATGGCGGGGTTGGCGAAGAGCTCGCGGACTACGTGCTTGCTCTCGAAGCGGGGCGTGTTCTCCAGGAAGAGGACGCGGTTCTGGCTGTCGAGGACCTCGACCGCGACGGCCATCTCGTTGTCGTTGGTCTGCGACTCGCGCGGCAGCGGGGGGATGCGGACGGTCCAGACCTCCGAACCCGTCTCGGGGTGCGGCAGGATGAACTGCATGTCGCGCGAGCCGCCGTCGGGGGGAAGCTGGACCGCCGCCTGTGCGAAGGTCTGGCCGTTGCGGAGGAGGAGGACGGGAAACGCCTCGCCGCGGAGGCCGCTGCCGGCGATGGTGGCGGTGAGCGGGGTGTCCCAGTTGACGACGGCGCGGCGCGGCGTCTCGACGGCGTCGACGCGCACATCGGGGACGGCCTCGGTCTCGTCCGGCGTCTCGAGCGCGGCGGCGTAGACCGGCGCCGGCCACGGAACGTCGGCCCAGGTGTCGCGGCGCTCGCGTGTGTCGATCCCGTCGGAGAGGACCACGACGCCGAGAATCTCCTGGCCGCGGCTCCTTTCGAAGAGGCGGCCGAGGCTGGCGTTGAGGAGGGTCGAACCGCCGGCCGGCTCGAGAGCCATCGCCTGCTCGATCGACAGCGGCGTGCCGAGTTCGGCGGCGAAGGGATAGACTTCGACCTGCGCGCGGGCACGCAGCGTCCGCACCCAGTCCCGTTCGAGAAACGCCCGGGCCTTCTGCCAGCGGGATTCGGTCGACGCCGCATCGAGATTCCGCGTCATCGAGGCGGAGGTGTCGAGCAGCACGAGGAGGCGCGGGCGGATCTTGTCGATGGAGACCTGCCGGCGTCCGGGGAGGAGGATCGTCCAGAACAGGAGGAGGAGGAAGAGAAGGCGCAGGGCGAGGAGCGTGAAGCCGAGCGGAGTCCGCGGCAGGCTGCGAATGAAGGAAAAGATGATGAACCCGGCGGCGCCGGCCAAGGCCGCGCCGATCAGCAGCGTGGAAACCGTATGCTCGAATGTCCAGTCGGCGGTCATGGCGGGATCAGGTGGTGCCGGAGACTTTTCCGGCCGGGTCGATGGTCAGGGTGTCGGTCAGCTTCGACCCCTTGCGGAGGGTGCGGTTGGCGTACCACCACTCGGTGAGCGCCAGCAGGAGGATGAACCACAGCAGCGGCTCGGCCAGCACCCGGCCGTTGTGCAGGTCGTCAATGGCGGCGAGCAGCGCCTCGGGGGTGCGCGCCGCATGGAACGTCTTGAAGCCGGTCCATTCCGCGAGCTCGTCCGGCGTGGCCGTGTCGAGCCGCGACTCGGCGCGGGCGAAGTTGGCGACGAGCACCGGCTCGGGGTCGCTCCCGGCGCGGCTGCGGGTGTAGATCCCGGGTTCGGCGAGCGGTTCGATGACCCGCGAGAGATTGCCGGCATCGCGCACGGAGACCTCCTGCCCGGAGGGGGCGAGGAGCCGGTCGTCGGCACGGAGGTCGGGAAGGGTGTCGTCGGCGCCCAGCTCGGCCTGCAGGAACACGAACGGCGGATGCTGCGTGGCCCCCGCGCCGTGCCGGATGATCTGATGGACCACGGGGACGAAGAAGGCGGTGAGCGGCAGCGTGCTCCAGTCGCGGCCGGCGGAGACGGCGAACTGGAAGACCAGCCCGCGTCCGACGGGGCGCGCGAGGAGGAAGGGCTGGTCGTCGCCGGCCGTCAGGACTACCGAACCCTCCTTGGCCGGCGGGTCGAAGAGGAGGACGCGCTTCAAGGCCAGCGTGGGGACGACGCCGCGGGGGAAGCGGAAATTGCGGAAGACCGCGTCGTCGCGGCTCACCCGGCCGATCGGACGCGCCGCCTCGCTGACGGGGATGGCCGCCGTGCCGCGCACCGGCGCCGGGAGGAAGGGGAGGTCGGCATAGGCCTGCGGCATGGCCCCGTCGCCGGCGAAGAGCGCCAGGACGCCGCCGGCGCGGACATACTCCTCGATGCGGAGGATGGCCTGGCCGGAGAGGGGCAGGGCGTCGGCCAGGAAGACCGCCTCGTAGGCCGCCAGGTCGATCGTGGCGAGTTCATCCGGGGCGACGGCGCGGACGGCATCTTCGCCGCCGCCGGGGGCGAGGGCCACGCAGAGGAACTTGGCCGACTCGGCCGGTCCGGCCACCAGGACGGGGAGCCGGTCGCGGATGCGGATCAGGAACCCGAACGCGTCATCGCAGGGAAGGGCGTCGACAGGGGTGCGGATCTCGCCGGTCCAAAGGCCCGGCTCAAGCCCTGAAAGGACCAGTTCGGCGGCCGTCTCGGCGTCGGCCTCGGCCAACACGCCGCGGTTGAGGCGCTCCGTTTCGCCGGCGAACAGGGAGACGGAGACTTGCCGGGCGGGGCCGGTCCGGCCGAGCCTGACGTTGATGCGGGCGTCCTGCCCGGCGAGGAGCAGCGGCGGTGTGATCGCGAGCGACACGGGCCAGGTGTTCTCGGGTCGTTCGGCCCCGCCGAGGAGGGCGAAGAGGGGGATGCTGTCGCGGTGTTCGCGGGCGATGACGCCGCGTCCGTCGGCTGCGCCGGTCGCACCGGCCGCTCCCGCCGCATCGTCCGACGCCGTGCGGAATCCCTGCCAGGGGAGCGCCTGGCCGTCGGTCAAAACATGGATCTCGCGGTCGCGGCTCTTGTCGCGCTCCTGGTCGAGGGTGTGGAGGGCCAGGGCGACTGCGGCGTCGATGGAGGAGGAGCCGGGGCGCCACTCGACGGCGCGGACGGCCTGGAGCACGGCGGCGTGTTCGGTGGTCGGCCGTTCGATCAGCGGCTGCGGGGTGTCGGCGGCGAGGTAGACGCAGACCCGGTCGCCGGGAGCGAGGCCGTCGATCAGCCCGGCGGCCGCCTCCTTGGCGGCCTCCAGCACGTTGCCGCGCTCCGTTTCGTAGGCCATGCTGTAGGAGGTGTCGATGATGATCACCACGTCGCGGCGGCTCCGGGCGAGCCAGTCCGCGGCAGCGGTCTTGCGGATGACCGGCATGGCGAAGGCGAGGGCCAGGGCGGCCAGCAGCAGCGAGCGGAGGAGCCAGAGGATCAGGTTTTCGAAGCGGATGCGGCTGGAGGAGCGCTTCTGCGCGAGCTTGAGGAAGCGGAGGGTGGGAAACGGGGTCAATACCGTCCGGCGCCGCTGGAACAGGTGGAGAACCAGCGGAATCGACAGGGCGGCGAGCGCCCAGAGGAACAGCGGATTGAGGAAGACGAGCATGACGGATTAAATTTGATTAATAGCATGAGACGGGGGCGTTCGAGCGACAATAGGGTGCATTCATCTTGTTCGTCCACCTTTGAGCGCATTCCGAATTCTGTCAGGATGCCTCCGTAGATCAAGCACTCGCCATACGACAGCCAGATTGTCCTCGACCCTATAATACACCGCATAAGGAAAACGTTTGGATAGCATACGGTGGTAGCCGAAAATTAACGGATGAATTCCAGCATAGAGAGTAAGAGAGTCAATATCAGAGAACAGAGAGTCAAAGAAGTACGATCCAACGCCCTCTGCCTGATCCTCGTAGAACAACCTTCCGGCGTGCAGGTCATCAACGGCTGAGGATAATACCTTGACCCTCATTCAAACCGTTTCCTCAGTTCCCGCTTGGCGATTTCCCATTCCAGAATGCGTTCTTCACCACGCGAAACCCGATCTTCGGTTTCCCTGAGCGCTTCCGAATGCCAAGTCGGCGACTCTACCTCGGCGTCAGACTTTGACAACGCCATCCAAATGGCCTCCATAACCTGAAGCTTTTCTGTCCGAGACATCTGTTCGACTTGCATTGCAGTTACCATAGTAAACACCGTAATGGATCTTCTGTTCGTAATCAATCTTTCTTTTTGGCCTCTTTTTGGCCGAACGTCGAGCGTGGGTGCATGACACTCGTTTCACCCGCCGTCTGCTGCGGGCGAAACTTAGTGGTCCACGTTCTTGTTCTGCCTTTCTACTCTTGGAAAGGATCGCTGTTCACCGGAACATACGGTCCGAAAGGTTCATCTCTGACTCCCGCAAAGTCGATCGGATGAAGACCCTTGTCGTCACGATAGAGTACCTTGTCCCGCGGTGAGTCGAGCCCCCTGGCTTGTACAGCGAAGGCGTAGTTTCCGTTCTCGATCCTCGGAGCTCGCCCTGGGAGGTCGGGCCAGTCTCCACGCATGGCGATCTTCGCGTGAACGGTCACAGTCAGGACGTTTGTGCCGTCCTGTGACGCGAAAGACGAAAGCGGGTCGCAGTGATTCGTGAAGCTGTCCAGAAACCCAAACTCGATGAGCACTTGATCGCCCATCTTGTAGTACCTAA